>NZ_JBHLWI010000041.1:0-69838 GCF_042432905.1 Fontibacter flavus
AACTTGAATTCATTTACAATTAAAGTTTTAAGGCTTCCAGCACTCCCTGCTTTCGGAAGCCTTATTTTATATCTCTAATATAATGAATTTCAGTTAATTAACCACTAACTAAACGGCATTAATTGTAGATTTAATTCTCTTTTTCAATTTGGTATGTGAATTGCTAAGAAATTCATCATGAAATTAACTTCACTGATACTTCTGGTCTTCCTTACTTTTTCAGCTATGGCTGAAAGGAATGATTCTCTGCCTCCTGTGGAAGAGCGCTTGAAAATTCAAGAGGGGGTTGCGAGTTATTATGGCAGAAAATTCCACATGAGAAAAACAGCTAGTGGAGAAGTGTATAATATGGAAGAGTTGACCGCTGCCCACAAAAACCTTCCGTTTGGAACCATGCTGAAGGTGACCAATCTAAAAAACGGTAAGGAAGTTTGGGTACGGATCAATGACCGATTGCCACAATCATCCAAAAGGATAATTGATTTGTCTAAAGGAGCTGCGCAGGAATTGGATATGATTCGGGATGGAATTGTCAAAGTTAAAATTGAAGTGACGGATGAAGAAGCAGTCATGTCCTTAATGGAACATTTTCAGGACGACAAGCCTGATGACCTTCGTCTGAGACCTTATGAAAACCCCATTGAAATTGAAAGACCTTGTATTTTATCCATAGGGTTAGAACTCCAAACGAGCGCCAGGTTAATCGCCATGAATACGCTGAATAGTTAAGCTGTTCAGATCGTAAAATATTTCAGTTTCTAGTCTCCTGATTTTTCTGATATCGGTTTGATTTTTTATAATCAAGCAAGTAAGATTTTTATTTCACCTCTTGTAATGATCCTTTTCAAGGAAATTTATGCTTTTCAGCTTTAATATTTCTGTTTCATCCTTGCACAGTATTTAATTATTTAGTTTATTAAGGCTTTCTTTTGAAAAGTCTTTTATGATGCGGAATAAACTGATTTTCATTTTACCCTTTTTTCTTGGTTTTTTTTCCTGTACTGAGGAAAAATCCGATTCCCAAGATCAGCCTTTGGAGTCCTTCAGGGCAGAAGTCTCAGCAACACCCGTACGGGTAGCACTTTCAGAGCGTAAAACTTTCGATTATTTGATCAATGCCACCGGTAAAATGGAGGCAATAGAACAGGTCAAAGTAATTGCAGAGAGATCTGGTTATTTACAAGAACTCCTGGTTAAGGAAGGGGATATGGTAGAAAAGGGTAAGGTTTTGGCCAGGTTGGATCAGACAGAGGCTTTGCTCAAATTGGAGAAAGCCAAAATTGCTGTTAAGAATGCGGAGGTTAACTATAACTCTGAAAAGTTGAGTTTTGAAAGAATCCTCGAAAGCGGGGATCAGAAAAGAATAGCAGAGATTGAAGAACAGCTCAAGGTGAAAACAAACCTGTTAACAGCTGAAATAGAGTTAAAGGAAGCAGAGATGGACTTAGAAAAAACCATCATCAAAGCGCCAACCTCAGGAAGAATTGCCGATGTGAAAGTGAAAAAAGGGAGTCTGGTAAATGCTGGAGATGAGTTTTTTGAAATCCTCAATACCAACCTGCTCGAGCTCAAGGTTAAAGTTTTGGAATCCGATATTAACCTGATCACTTTAGGGCAAAAAGCAGAAATTTATCCAGTAGGGGATGGTTTTTCCAACCTTACCGGTACAGTCAGGAGTATCAATCCCAAGGTAGATGAAAATGGACTGGTTCAGGTGTCTGTTCTTGTAACAGGTAACCGAGGTCTGCTGCCTGGGATGAATGCCAGGGCTATTATCCGTGCACCTCAGAATAACAGTATTGTTGTGCCGAAGCAGGCTTTGGTCTACCGTTCCAATCGACCGGTCGTATTTACCATCGAAAAGGAAGAATCCAAATGGAATTATGTGGAGGTGGGGAAGGACAATGGTGAAGAGGTGGAGATTCTCAGTGGAATAGAACCGGGAATGACTGTCATTACTTCCAATAACCTACAATTGGCTCATCAGGCCCCAGTACAAATCATTAAAGATTAACCGCTATGGTAAGATTTTTATTGGCAAGACCCATAGCTGTCCTGATGACATTTTTGGCCTTGATGGTCTTTTCAGTCATTGTTTTCCGAACCTTGCCGATATCCCTTTTGCCGCCAATTGATGTGCCGCAGATTGTGATAAAGGTGAATTATCCAAATGCCTCCCCTGAAGCCATTGAACAGAATGTACTTTCCCCCATTAGAGAGGGTCTGATGACGCTTAATGGTCTGGAAGATCTGGAAAGTAAAGCGGGTTCGGAGGTGGGGACTATCCGCCTGACTTTCGATTATGGCACCAAGATGGAATTGGCTTATATAGATGTCAATGAAAAGATTGATCGACTGACCAATAGCCTTCCTTCAGATCTGGACCGACCCCAGGTCATCCGTGTCAATACCAATGATATTCCGGTAGTGCGTGTTCAGGTCATTCCCAAAGAAGGTTTTGATTTTACTGAGGTGTCTCTGCTGACTGAAAATGTGCTCAAGAAGAGACTAGAGCAGCTAGAGGGCGTATCCCTGGTGGATATCAATGGAAAAAAAGAAAGGATCATTACGGTAATCCCCGATAAAGCCACACTCAAAGCCCTGGGGATGTCAGAGGAAAATGTCATCAATGCCATCAGGTTTGGCAATGAAGAACTCCCAGGCATTTCTGTGGAGGATGGGCAGTTCCGGTATTATTTAAGACTTGCTACCAGGGTAGATAGCCCTTCAGATATTCAAAGACTACCCGTAACTTCATCAGAAGGGGTGACCTTGGATTTGGGTCGAGTGGCAAAGGTTCAATATGAAGTGAATGAGGTGATGGGGCAACATTTGTTTGGTGAACAGGAAGGCTTAGTGATCACAGTGCACAAGCAGGCAGCCGCCAAAATGAATGAGCTGCTTCCCAAGGTATATGAAGCTATCGAAATTTTCAAAGAGGATTATCCTCAGGTAGACTTTGACCTTACCCAAGACCAATCTGTATTGCTCAATGCAGGAATTAGCAACCTGCAGACGTCCCTGATTTTCGGAGGTCTTTTCGCTTTTGGAGTCCTTTTTGTTTTTATGGGTAACTATAGAACACCCATTATTATCGGTATTTCATTGCCTTCTTCTTTGGTTATCAGTTTTCTGGTATTTTACTTTTTTGATATCTCCATCAATGTGATTTCCCTTTCTGGCCTGGCACTGGGCCTGGGGATGTTGATCGATAATTCCATTATTGTACTGGATAACATTACCCGCAAAAGAAAGGAAGGTTTGGCTTTGTTTGATGCCTGTGCAGAAGGGGTAAATGAAGTGATGTCAGCTTTAATCAGCTCGGTATTGACGACTTTGGCGGTGTTTGTTCCGTTGGTGTTTTTGAGCGGGGTTTCAGGTGCTTTGTTTTTCGATCAGGCAGTCTCAGTGGCAGCGATATTGGGAGTTTCCCTGTTGGTAGCATTTATTCTTTTGCCCATGTTGTATCACTTTTTCTTCAGGAAGAAGGCTCAAGAGCCATTGATGGAAGAAGACAGCAGGTTTTTCAAGTTGGTGCTTAAAGGTTACAAAAAACTTTATGTTAAGATTTTTGCGAAAAGAAAATTGAGTTTTGCCATTTTCCTGGTTTTTATCCCATTGGGACTTGGTTTGGTTTATTTGTTGGAAGTTCAGGGTTTGCCTCCTATTGAAAAGTTCGACGCGGTGGTCAGGATAGATTGGAATGAGCCGATAGGTGTGGAGCAAAATAAGGAAAGGGTTATGGGCTTGTTAGAAGCATTGGAAGGTAGATATGAAAAGTCGGAAGCAGACGTTGGGGTCCGGCAGTTCTTATTGTTTGATGGGGAAAGCTCCTTACAGGAAGCCAATCTCTATTTCCTTTTTGAAACCCAAGAGGAGAAAAATACAGAGATGGAACGTATGGGAGGCATGATCAGAAATGCTTATCCAAATGCCTTATTCGAAATATCAGATGCCCCAAATGCTTTTGATCAGTTGTTTTCTTCCAATATGCCTTTTTACGAAGTGAGGTGGAAGGATTTAACTACTAAACGTCCGGTTGATGAAGAGAAAATGGATGCCTGGCTATCGGAGTTTCCTCAACAGGAATACAGCAGAGGGCCAGGATTGCAAAAAGAGGCTTCTGTAGTTTTTAGGCTCGATGCTTCTCGGTTGGCTCTTTATGGGATTCAGGCCAATGAGCTTCAGGAACAGGTAAAAAGGCTTTTTGGAGCTTATACCATCACAGATATCAAGCGTTTTGGGGAGATCACGCCCATCAAATTGAGCTCAGAAAGGAAGGATTTTGAAAACATTCTCCGAAACAATTACCTCAAAGGGAAAGATGGGGTAGAATATGCACTGGATAATTTTATCAGGTTTGATTACGAAAACCACTACAAATTTGTCACGGCAGATAAGGGAGGTGTTTATCAATCTGTCATATTGGAAGATGAGGATCCAAGTTCGCATAATGCTGAGATCATCAAATGGGGAGTAGATAGAAACCTTGGGGTTTCTTTCTTCGGACAGTACTTCAAGGATAGGGAAACTATTCAGGAATTGATCGGCATACTGTTGGTGGCTGTATTGCTTTTGTACTTTATCCTTTCTGCCCAATTTGAAAGTTTTGTTCAGCCGCTAATCGTGATTTTTACTTTGCCTTTAGGGGTTGCCGGTGCATTTCTGGTGCTTTTGATTACTGGAAGCAGTCTAAATGTGATGTCAGCGATCGGTTTGGTGGTGATGTTGGGTATTATGGTGAATGATGCCATTTTGAAGATAGACACCATCAATCGGCTTAGGGTAAAGTATTCCAGTGAATTGACAGGAAGAGGAGTCCTGGACAAAGCATTGTTTGAAGCAGGTGAAATCCGCTTGAAGCCCATCATGATGACATCCGTTACGACCATCTTGGCCTTGCTGCCTGTGGTGTTCAGTTCTGGCTTGGGTGCTGACCTTCAAAGGCCTCTGGTCTTTTCCGTCATCGGTGGACTGACGATCGGAACCTTTACGGCCTTGTACTTTGTGCCTTTGGCGTATTGGTTTTTGGCTCGTCATTCTGAGCCGTAGCCTGCGGAGGCGAAGAATCTCCCGTAGTTTTGGTGACTCTTCACTTGGTTCAGAGTGACGAGTATTGGTATAGAACTGGCTGATTATGTTAATCAAAGAAAAAAGATAACAAAATGCAAAAAGGTGGTGCTGTTTACATTTTGACAAATGCTCATCATACCACACTTTATATCGGAGTCACAAATGACTTACAAAGACGTCTTTATGAACATCAAAATGGTTTAAATCGAAACTCATTTGTAACCAAATATAACCTTACAAAACTTATATATTTTGAAGGTTTTTACACAATAGAGGAAGCAATTCAAAGGGAAAAACAGTTGAAAGGGTGGACAAGGAAAAAGAAAATTGAATTGATAAGTAGTTTGAATCCAAGTTGGAAGGACTTGGGGGAAGAAGTAATGAATTGGTGATGTTCTGTCATTCTGAGACGGAGCCTGCCTGTTCGTCAGACAGGCTCGCGAAGTCGAAGTGTCTCCCATATAACAGGAGACCCTTCCTTCGTCAGAGTGACGGTTCTATAAATCTGTTAATGGTAGCGAAGTAAGAGCGAAGAATCCCCTATTATTTGGGAGATCCTTCACCTCCGCAAGCTACGGTTCAGGATGACGTTACAAAAAATGTCATTCTATTCACTGTAAATTCTCAGGGTGACGTGTAGGTACAGAATCTTAATTCTAGCCTCTAGATTCTTGCTTCTAATCTCTCGCTTCTCGCCTCTAAAATTCTAAAATAAAAATGTCACCATTCAGGATCATCATATCGTTCATCGTGCTGAGCATCATAGGTTTCGCTTTGGTGCCTAGGCTGTCTGTGGATTTGAATCCACGAGAGCGTGAGCCTGTATTGACAATTAGTTATGCTGTTCCTCAATCTTCACCCGAGTTGGTGGAAAAGTTGGCGACTTCTCCATTAGAAGGCGCACTTTCCCAATTGTCCGAGCTGAAGAAAATTAACTCGGTTTCCAATTATGACAGGGGGTCTATCACCTTGCGGTTTGATAAGGAGACGGATATGGAATTCAAAAAATTCGAAGTCGCATCCATTGTCAGGCAGGTTTATCCTTCCATGGACCGGAAGGTTTCCTATCCCTTGGTCACCCAATCAGAAGAAAGACGGAGTGACCTCAAAACCCCAATTCTTACTTATTCTGTCAACGGTCCTTTCGCTTCATTCGAGATCAAGAAGATTGCAGAAGATGTGATCAAATCTTCTCTTAACCGATTTGAAGCAATCGAAGAAATTACTGTAAGAGGGGCCAATGACCTGCAGCTTTTTGTGACCTATGATGTCAAAAAACTTCAGGCGCTGAAGCTCGGTAAGCAGGACCTGGAATCTGCCATACGCAGTTCTTTTGGGAGGACTTATCCAGGAGCAGTTGTGAACAGCAGAGAAGAAACACTATTTATTCAGGTTGACCGTTCCTTAAGCAGTTTGAGCCAATTGGAAAACCTGCTTGTTACGACCCGTGAAGGCAAAGAGGTTTTGCTGAAAGATGTTGCCCAGCTCACTTTGGAAGAAGCCGAAGCCACCTCATATTACCGGATCAATGGCAATAACTCTGTTACGCTTTCCATTATCAACCGGGATGGAGTGAATAAGGTGTTGTTGGCGAAGAATATCAAATCCGCTGTTGAGGAAGCTAAAAAACTTTTGCCTGCAGGATTTGAAGTCCGTTTGGAAAATGATGATACAGAGTTTCTGGAAAAGGAACTGAACAAAATTTACAAAAGGTCCGGGCTTTCTATTTTGATTTTGATTGTTTTCATCTTTTTGATCAACCGCAATCTGCGTTACCTGAGCATATTGTTTTTGGGGATTGTAGTCAATCTTAGTATTACAGGCATCATATTATACCTACTGGAGGTAGATATACACCTTTATTCCATAGCGGGTCTGACCATTTCTTTTGGCCTTATCGTGGATAATGCCATCATCATGATTGATCACCTGCATAAGCATAAGAACAGGAAAGTGTTTTTGGCCTTGTTGGCTGCTTCTCTGACCACGATTGCAGCCTTGATGATTGTGTTTTTTCTTCCTGAAGAAGACCGCAAAAACCTGACTGAGTTTTCTGTAGTGGTAGCGGTCATGCTTGGGGTTTCCTTGATGGTAGCTCTATTGTTTACACCTGCTATGTATGAATTGCTTTTCGGAAATAAAGCTAAGAGAGGTAGGATACTTTCTATCAAACAGCTTAGAGATAGGGTGATAAGGTTCCGGACTTTCGAAAAGGGAATAGGGTTTGTGGCCAACTACAGAAAAAGCTTTATCACTGCCTTGTTGTTGCTTTTCGGTCTTCCTGTTTTCTTTCTTCCTGCCAAATGGGAAGGGCAGGAGTGGTATAACAAAAGCATTGGAAGTAGCCTTTATCAGGAAGAAATCAGATCCTATGTAGACAAGTATTTGGGTGGTTCTCTGAGAATGTTTGTTAGGGGTGTATTTGAAAAATCATCTTACCGGGAAGCTGAAAAAACCAGGTTGTATGTGACCGCCCGCCTGCCTTTTGGTAATACGCTAGATCAGATGGATTTTATCATGCGGGAATTTGAAGGTTTCTTGAAAGGAGTGGAGGGAATTGATCAGTTTGTTACCTGGGTACAATCGGGCCAATATGCTCAGATTATCATTACTTTTAAGGAAGCCTATGAAAAATCCGCACTGCCTTATCAGCTGAAGGGAAGGTTGTCGGTCAAGTCCACCGATTGGTCAGGTGCACGATGGACTATCTATGGTGTTGGCCAAGGGTTTTATACCGGAGCAGGGGGAGAGGGGATTCCTTCTTTCAGGGTGACCATGAAGGGGTATAATTTTGATGAGCTTGAAAGACAGTCAGAAATCCTGGCAGAAAAACTTTTAAGACATAGAAGAATTCAGGAAGTCAATACCAATGAACGGCTAGGTTGGAATGAGCAGAAAACAGAAGAATATGTGCTGCGTTTAAATCAAGGCAGTATGGCTCTAGGAGGAACCAATCAATACCAGGTTATTTCAGCATTGAATGATGTTTCCAAACCTGCAGGACCTTCTGTTTACCTTACCCTAGAAGATAAAAATTATGGTTTGATGGTCAGAGAACAGGATGCTGACAAATATTCCAGGTACGACCTCGAGTCGAACAGTCTGATCAGTGGAGAGGACAAGATATTCAAAGTCAGTAATTTTGGAAGTCTTACCAAAGAATCTACCACCAACGCCCTGCATAAAGAGGATAGACAATACATACGTTTAGTGGCTTTCGAATACATGGGTTCTGCCAAGTTTGGGAACGAGTACCTGGATGAAGTTTTAAAAGAAATGAAGGCGACTATGCCAATTGGCTATACAGCATCCAAGCAGACCTGGTCCTATAACTGGGAAAAAGCAAAAAGACAGTACAGTTTGATTTTGGTCTTGATTGTTGGGATTTTATTTATTACTTCTGTTCTTTTTGAAAACCTGAAGCAGCCTTTTTATATCATTATCATCATCCCGATTTCGTTTATTGGACTGTTTTTGATTTTCTCTTTGTTTGATTTTTATTTTGATCAGGGAGGATATGCGGCCTTTGTCATGTTGGGTGGTTTGGCAGTCAATGCGGCTATTTTTATTGTCAATGACCTGAATAATCGGAAAGGGGGAATTTATAATAGGAACATTCTCAAAGCCGTTGCGGGTAAGGCTGTGCCTATTTTACTGACCATTCTTTCAACCTGTTTTGGATTGATCCCATTTATCATGGAAGGGCAGAATGAGATTTTCTGGTTTTCTCTGGCCATTGGAACGATTGGAGGATTGGTGTTCAGTGTGGTGGGGGTGTTTTTGGCATTGCCGGTGTTTTTGTGGAAGAAGAGGGGATGAGCGTTTTTTTGATGGTGTTAGATTTATCTTATTTTGCCGAAGACTTGTAGTTACTAACCTTGATAGAAAGGATTTTATTTGCCCAGGATATTTGTGGTTTGTAAAAAGGTGGATTGGAAATCCATTTTATCTTTTCTCGAAATTGCAAATTTCGAGAAGCGGGGAAGCGGGTAGGCTTTGTGGGTATAGGAATAAGTTCAAGTTTGAAAACTTTGGCGTTTTATTTTAATAATCGAAGTACAGAATAACCCCAATCCCAGGCTGCAGAAGGTAAAAAGGACTTCGTTGTAGGTTATATTCAAATTCACCCTCTCCTTTGTCAGGATTAAATAGGGTGTCCTGTTTCCTTAAAAACTTTGCGGGGGTACTTTCATGATACAAAGCCTTGAATTCCCAATGTCCCTTGTCTCTGTTCTTGAAAGGGAATTTAAGCCCTCCCCCGATTCTATAGGCCATCACCCAATTTGACTGATCTCGGCCTTCTTCGATGGGAACACTGTCCCAACTTTCCCTGATTTTATATCTTGTATAAAAATAAGTCGTACCCAGCTGGGCTTCAATGAATGGAATTACTTTAGCCTCTGGATTAAAATTATATCGCACAAAACCCATCAGACTCAATAAATTATTATTTCTCCTAAGTCTCATTTCGTCATTATAGCCTTGGTAAAGATCCCTTCTTTTTTCAAGTTTGGTTTGGTATGTGCCAACCCCGATGTTCAGTCCTAGATCGACAGGCCTATTGTACAATGGATAATATAGGGTAAAAGTGTACTCAGGGAAAATAATACCTTCAGCACTTTCTCTGAGTTTATTCAATGGGATTCCAAAATTAGCTTGAATTCCACCTGCATAATACTGTCCAAAAGCTGGCCTTATTACAGCAAAAAACAGAAAGATGATGAGAGGATTTTTCATGAGAAAAGTAATTTTATGAAATCAGACCTAATTTCAAATTTACTGGAAAGACATTTATTCTTAATCTTAAGATTTTGCAGTTTCATTTTTTTTTTTTTTTCTAGTTTCAAGAACTAATTTATCTTTAATCATTAAATATTAATATTATGAAAAAGAGTAAATCTATTTTATTGTTTTCAGTATTCCTTTTAGGTTGTTTAATCTTTTCAACTCCTTCAAGGGCTCAGGATGAATCATTACCAGGATCTGATCAAGGTAGAACACCCCAACAAGTATATTGCCCTATAACACAATCAATGGTCACAGTATGCGTTTATCACCCCACACATGGTTGTGGCTCATTAAAGGGATGCCAATAAAAATGAACAGAAGGATTGGAAGTAGCTCAATTTTTAAGGCTACTTCCTTCTTTGATTTATTACTTTTAATTAAATAATTTTATTCAAATATATAGTTCAAAGAAAATATGATGTTTAAAAATAGTTTGTTTACAATTATCATTGTTTTATTTATTTTTTCTTGTAAAAACAATTATGATGTTGACCAAAATTTAACTAGGAGCATTAGATTAGAGAATCAAGAAAAAGCTAAGGCTTCGAAATTCTTTTCCGAAATTGATTATTATTTAATAAAATCTGATGAGAGATTTCCACTAGTGAATCCATATAAAACCTTATTATATGGTTCGAGAATTTTTCTTTTAGATAAATTTCAAAATTTCATATTCATTTACAACCAAGGTGGGGATTTGGAAAAAATTATAAAAGATATTGGAGAAGGACCTGATCAATTTTTGCAAATCGATGATTTTCAAGTAAATAATAATGAAATAATAATTAAGGATGGCAGGACTAGAAAAATGTTAACTTATGATTTTTCGGGAGCTTTAATATCTGTAGAGAAAAATAATTTTTTACTAGGAGACTTTTATAAAGGAGAGGGGGTTGAATTATATTATGTCAATAATGATCCTCAATTCGAAGGGAGAATAATTAAATCCAAAAATGGAAAAATTTCGTCTATGATTCCAATGGAACCATGGATGGAGAATAAATTATTTGGAAGTATCAACGGATTCATGATAAATCCAAATACCAATACCATAAATTATATACTACCTTTTGGATACCAATATTTGGAATTCTCCAACGAAGGTGAATTGATCAAGCAAGTTGAATTTGATTTTGGTAAATATTCGTTCAAATCTGAGCAAAGAGCAAGGTTTAATAATTTTGAAGATGAATCTAAATATTTGGAAGGAACTGAATTTATAAGAAATATTTTTTCAATTCATCCTTTCGGAAATGGATTCTTAATGTATTTAATGCAAGAAAACAGAAATCGCCATTATGTTTGGCTAGATGAAAATTTGCATCAAAAAAATCAATATGCTGGAATTGAAAATGATATTGATGGCATGTTGCTTTCACTGCCTCCATGGACATATTCAGAGGATGCAATCTATTTTCTATATTACCCTGGACAATTTATAAATGATTATAATTCTTCTTTTCCTAACCCCCAAGGTGATGAATTAAAGTTAAATGAAGGGGTGCATTTTTTTGTAAATGAAAATAAGGATTTATTAGAAAGTGAAAATTTTGTTTTAGTAAAATTGAAAATAAAGTAATCGATTGAACAATAGAAAACCCCTGAAAGTGATTTTTGGGGTTTCTTTTTTTGATTATCCGCAATTAAACCAGCTAAAGATATTAAATAGAACTAACCTCTGATTTCGAACCAATATCTATGAATATCCAATCTCGAGAGCCGGGACAGGTTATCAACAAATATCGGTTTGTTAAAAATCTACTTCTAATTTAAGTAGTGGTGTAATTCCGGATATACATATTCTTTTTTTAAGTAAATCCTGTTTTCAAAACACATACATTTTTCCTTTCAATAATTCTCCATTTCTAAAAAAACCTTACCTTTGCAGTCCGTTCGGGTGGACGGGGTTTCTGATGCTGATTTTCAGGGACTTTTATCTATCACTAAAAACCTCAACCTAATGACCCTAAGGTTGTTGAAAATCAGGGTTGTTCAATTATTATGTCTAAACAAAAAGAGTTTAACTGGGACGATTTCGACACCAAAGGATTTGGTGAAGGCTATTCCAAGGACAAAAGAGCCGAAATGGAGGCCCTTTACGAAGGCACCTTGAATGAAATCAATGAAAAAGAAGTGATCAAAGGTACTGTAGTAGGTATCAATGATAAGGATATCATCATCAACATCGGCTTCAAGTCTGACGGTTTGGTTCCTGCTTCTGAATTCCGTGATCTTCCTGATCTTAAAATCGGAGATGAAGTTGAAGTATTTATCGAAGAGCAGGAAAATGCATTGGGCCAGTTGGTTCTTTCTAGAAAGAAAGCCAGAATGGTACGTGCATGGAGCGATATCGAAGACGCCCTAGCAAATGATAGCGTAATCGAAGGATTGGTGAAAAGAAGAACCAAAGGTGGTCTTATCGTAGATATCTACGGTGTAGAAGCCTTCTTGCCAGGTTCTCAGATTGACGTGAAGCCTATCAGAGATTTCGATATCTATGTAGGTAAGAAAATGGAAGTGAAAGTGGTTAAAATCAACCATACTAACGATAACGTAGTTGTTTCTCATAAAGTATTGATTGAGAAAGATCTAGAGAAGCAAAAAGCAGAAATTCTGAACAACCTTGAGAAAGGTCAGGTATTGGAAGGTGTGATCAAAAACATGACCAACTTCGGTGTATTCATCGACTTGGGTGGTGTTGATGGTCTATTGCACATCACTGATATCTCTTGGGGCAGAATCAACCATCCTGAAGAAGTACTTAACCTTGACGACAAAGTTCAGGTGGTTGTACTTGACTTCGATGATGACAAGAAGAGAATTTCTTTGGGCATGAAGCAATTGACCGCTCATCCTTGGGATGCTCTTTCTGCTGAATTGGAAGTTGGTTCAAGAGTGAAAGGCAAAATTGTTAACGTTGCTGACTACGGTGCATTCCTTGAATTGGCTCCAGGAGTTGAAGGTTTGATCCACGTTTCTGAAATGAGCTGGTCACAGCACTTGAGAAACCCTGCTGACTTTGTGAAAGTAGGCGATGAGATCGAAGCAGTTGTATTGACTTTGGATAAAGACGAAAGAAAAATGTCTTTGGGTATCAAGCAATTGACTGAAGATCCTTGGACTAAAGGTGACATGGCTGCTAAATATGCAGTGGGTACTAAGCACAAAGGTGTGGTTAGAAACCTTACCAACTTTGGTTTGTTCCTTGAATTGGAAGAAGGTATCGACGGATTGGTACACGTATCTGACCTTTCTTGGACTAAGAAAATCAAGCATCCATCTGAGTTTGTAAAAGTAGGTGATGAATTGGAAGTTGCTGTTTTGGAACTTGATGTTGAAAACAGAAGACTTGCTCTAGGTCATAAGCAGTTGGAAGAAAACCCATGGGATACTTTCGAGACTGTTTTCCCAGTAGGTTCAGTGCACAAGTGTACTGTAAACTCGAAGAATGATAAAGGTGCGGTTCTTGAATTGCCTTACGGCCTTGAAGGATTTGCCACTTCCAAAAACTTGGAAAAAGAAGATGGTTCTCAGGTAGAAGTAGGTGAAGCTTTGGACTTCAAAGTTACCGAATTCTCTAAAGACGATAAGAGAATCGTTCTTTCCCATACTGCTACTTTCAAAGAAGAAGCTAAGCCTGCTGCTGCGCCTAAAAAGGCTAAGAAAGCTGCTGCTGCTCCAGCTGATGCTCCTGCTGCAGAGAAATCTACCCTTGGTGATATCGACGCATTGGCAGAGTTGAAAGAGAAGATGGAAGGCGGAAAGAAATAATAAGCTAGAAGCGAGAGACGAGAGTCAAGACTCGTGTGTAATATAATAGAAAGTGGCTGTCGGAAGGCAGCCACTTTTTTTGTTCATTCTGAAAATTAAAACTAAGAACTGAGGATGTCGGAAAAAATGTTTAATTTCCAAAATGAAACATTACTATCATTTTTCACTGATCTCACTAGTTCTATTTTCCTGTGGAAAATCCAAGGAACAGAAGCTTGAAATTTCTAATAATTTTTCTTTTGAAGTAGTTGATTCTTTAGACTTGAAGATTCTTGGAAATCCCATGTTAATCGATGTAAGTCCGAACATGGAAAGCTTTGCTTTTTATGATTTCGCGAGTAGAGAATTTGTATTTACCGATCAATCAGGGGATATTTTTAGTCGATTCTCCAAAAAAGAGGACACTCCTGATGCTTATGGATTTCTTATCGAATTTCCAGGCTTTTTAAATGACAATCAAGTTGCCCTAGCCGGAATGAAAGGGATATTTATCTATGATTTAGAAGGGAATATGATTAAAAGACTAGCACATCCTGAGGCTATGGGAGGTGCAGGTTTTATGAGTTTTACTGGAAAGGGAATAGAAACTGTAACGATCAATGGAAAGCAATTTTTGCTTAGCAAATCTGTCCGAACCAGAAATACTTTTCCTGGAGAACAAAAGTTTTACGATAGCTTCCAGGCTTTGGAACTTATCGATATCGAAAATGGGAATTTTACTGAAATTGTTCCATTTGAAAAAGGAAGCCAGTTTTTGGATGGGAACGGTTATTTTGAAAGTGATTATGCACCAGCATTTGAGGCTACAAAAGAAAAACTTTATATCGCTTTAGGGGGAGAACAGCGGTTAAATATTTATGACTTAAGTTCCGAAGGTGCAAAGTTGGATACAATAGTACTTATAAGTATTCCTGGTTTTGGAAAATTGCCTATTACTCCAAGATCAGAATTTGCTGAAGGTTCAATAACCATTAAAGGTGATACTCCAGCTATTAGAAATATTCACATTGTAGACGAAAAAATCCTGATCCATTATTATGGAGGTATTCCAGAAGATAAAATGAAAGAATTAGAGGTTCTTTGGAATTCTGGGGATGAGGAGGGATCCGAAAGGCTTTACAATCAAGTTGAAAATGAAGTCAATCAAGGGGTTTTAATTTTAGACCAAAATACATTCGAAGTAATTGGAAACCTTGCTTTTCCTGACAAAGTTAGGAGAATTGGTTTTGCTTCTGGTGGTGGATTTCTTTGGATGGAAAAAGCTCCAAATGAAGAAGAGGAAGAGGATTTTTTAAGAATTTATAAAGTGAAATTGGTATCTAATTGATCAAAGTATGAAATCTTATTTTTTTTATTTTGATCTTGGCTTGATCAGAAGTTTATAATAGGTTCAAACATAAACTTGATTCAAATGAATAGGAACTTGTGATTTTAGTTTCCGTACTGTCGCGTTTTCTGTAATTTATTCGTCCAGTTTATAATTGGTCAATCCTTTGTTATGAAAAAGCTTATTTTTGGAATTTTTATTTTGGTACTGATGCACTCATCATTGATTGCACAAACGGAGTGGAGGATGAAAGCATTTGTTGGGATGTCGGATGCGGCTTTGTTGGAGAAAGTCAACTTTCTTGGAGGAGCTTCTTATGAAGTGAGTGATTTTTATGATCTGGGATTAAGGATTCAGAGAAAATGGCATCCCAAATGGGCAGTAGAAACGGGAATTTCTTACAGTTTTGCACAAATTTTAATTTCACCAAATATCCCTCCTGGAACCACATTTCCTATAAACGGCCTTTCGATTATTGAGGAGTCTACTGATTTTGAAATGTTGAGCTTGCCGGTGTTGGCTTCTTATCAGCTTTTTGATTTTCTGGCTCTCCAAGCAGGACCAATGTTGAACTTTCAGCTTTCTGATAGCCCAAGCAGCAGACAATCGGGCTTGGGTTATTTGATTGGACTTAGTTTAAGCCATGATTTTGACAAATTTGGATTGTTTTTACAGCCTAATTTCAAAAGGCATGCTTCCATTGTTCCATTTGAACAGAATTATAGAAGGTTGACGGAGTTTGGGCTGCAGTTTGGTTTAGCTTATAAATTAAGTTCTTCTAGGATGAAGTAAGGTTTGATCCACTGCTTTGGTAAATCAGTTATGGGTATGGAAAAAATGAAAAGGTTTTCTGGGTTGGTTTTTGGAGTTTATTTCCTCCTTTCTTTTTCTACCAGTCAACCTTTTCTGCTGTAATCGGCAATTCCCTAACCCTTGTTCCAGTACAATCAAATACAGCATTGGCAATGGCTGCCGCCACAGGCCCTTGTGCCGCCTCCCCAGCCCCCAAAGGTGGGAGTTCAGGCCGGTTGATGACATGTACTTCGACTCCAGGTACATCTTTGGCCCGCAGAATCGGATAACTGTTCCAATCTTTACTTAATATTCCATTTTCATCATACTTGACTGATTCCAACAAGGTCCAACTGGCAGATTGGATCATGCCCCCTTCAGTTTGATTGATCAGTCCATCTGGATTGATGCACTGTCCGGCTTCAATCACACCGACCATTTTGTTCAATTTGAAAGCCTCTTTTTCTGGGACTTTTTCCACTTCTGCCATCACAGCAAAATAGGCAGCGGAGTTTTTGTATTTGGCAAAGGCAATTCCATACCCTTTGTCCCCTGATCGCTCCAGGGCATTCCAGTTGGTCTTTGATTTCAATTCCTCCAAAACAGCGATAGCCCTTTCATCCTTCAGGTTGTTGATCCGGAATGTGAACGGATCAATGCCAGAAGCCTCAGCCAGTTCATCCATAAAAGATTCCAAAGCAAAAATATTGGCGTATGCACCTAAGCCCCTCAATGCAGAGGTTCTTAAGGGGCCATCATAATTATACAAGCGCAACCTGTGATCGGGTATATCATATATAGGTGTCGCATTCCTATAGGCCCCACCCGAATATCCTCCTTTTGAGAAAGCAAAAGACTTTTCTAAATGTCTTGCAGCTATAAAGTTTCCAGCTTCACCCCTTGGCCTTGTGCTGTGGGAATCAGACCAGATTTGGCTGTCCCAGGCCTCGATCTTCCCGTCCTGAGAAACTCCAGCTTCCAATTCCATGATCATTGCAGAACCATATGGTTCCCATTGGTGCTCATCTTCCCTCATCCATTGCAGACGGACGTGTTTCCCCGGTAGCTGTTTTGCAATCAGGGCTGCTTCAGCGGAGACATCGTCTGCACCATTATGACCATAACAACCTGAACCAGGTATGCCAATGCAACGGATTTTTTCCTGATCCATTTGGAAAAGGTCAGTTAATGTGCTTTGCAAAGGATACACTCCCTGGGTAGGTGACCAGACGGTAAGTTGCTCATTCTCCCATAGGGCCACAGCACAGGAGGGACCAGCTGACCCATGCATGTGGTATGGCCTTTGGTAAGTTGAGCGTATTTTTATCTTAGAAGAATTGATGGTTGGACTAATTTTGGAGCTGTCTTCGACCATGAGCGCCTTGCCTTGTTTTGCCTTCATGTCCGTGAAGAGCTTATCAGGAGTAATCTTGATTGGTTCCTCTTCCCATTCTGTTTCTGCCCTCAGCTTTTCTAAACCTTTAATGGCCTGATATTCTCTTTTTGCGATTACTGCGATGAAGTTTCCATCTTGGATCACCTTGATTATCCCCTCTAGTGATTCAATTGAGGCGATATTGATTTTTTTGATTTTTGCATGATAAGTAGGAGGGTGTAAAACCCTGGCATGAACCATTTCGGGGAATCTCAGGTCATGGATAAAATGCTGTTTTCCCATCACAAGATTTTTGATATCCTCTCTTGGGATGGGCTTTCCCACATATTTGTATTGGTCAAAATCCAAAAGAGGTGCTTCTTCTGTAATATTTTTGGTGAAATACTGGCCGTCAACCAATTCCCAGTAAGTGATTTTGTTGTTTTCAGTATCTTGGATCAAGCCATCTTTTACTGTCAATTTAGAATAATCCTTATTCCATTTTTCTGCCGCCAATTGTTTTAAAAAATGCTTAGCCTCTGCTGCTGCCCTTCTTATGGCAATGCCACTTCCTTCGATGGAATTGCTACCTGAAGTATAGCCTTCATTGGCTGTTTGTCCGGTATCCCCATTGATGATATGACATCTTTTCAGATCCACCTCAAGTTCGTCTGCGGCCATCTGCATCAGTGCAGTACGGATTCCTTGTCCCAGTTCTTTCTTTCCTGTCAATATGGTTACATGTCCATTGGCGTCTAACCTGATCCAAGAATCAATCAAATCTCTACCCGCATGAGGCCTTTCAGGTATTCCGGTGTATTCATCTAAAAAAGTCTTGTTTTCTTCAATTGGGCTGCATTGGAGGAAAGGAAACAGATTGAAGCCGATCAACAAATGGCCAGTTGTTTTCAGGAAGTCCCTTCTATTTGTATACTGAAATTTCATGGCTTATAAGTTTGAGGAATTTGCTGCTGCTTTCTTTACTGCTTTGATAAACCGACTATGTGTACCGCATCTGCAAATGATTTTGTGTAGCGCTTCTCTGATTTCCGACTCTGTGGGATTTTTGTTTTTTCTGAGAAGATCGAGGGCGGCAATCAACATGCCGTTCACACAATAGCCACATTGGGCTGCCTGTTCTTCAAAAAAAGATTGTTGTAAAGGATGAAGTTTGTTGTCATTGATGGACAAATTTTCGATCGTTTCTATTTTTTGTCCTTCAAATTGGCCCGAGGGGATTCTGCAGGTATAGGTAGCAGTCCCTTCTATCATCACCATACAGGCGCCACATTGGTGAAGACCACATCCGAATTTGGGCCCATTGAGCCCAAAGTCTTCTCTTAACACATAAAGTAAAGGCTCCTCGGGATCAACTTCTACTGTTTTTTTCCTGCCATTAACTTCTAATTCTATCTTCTTCATCATCGTGAAAGAAAAATGTTGAATCTATAAGCTAATAAATTTCAATGCGAATTCCAATCAGAAGGAGTTTACGAATGCAATTTGAAGATTAAATTAAGGTATCCGGAAACTAAGACATATATGTCAAAATACAGTAACATTTAGATTAATAAAGCATGTCCTAAGGCTACTTTTTTAAGGCTCCATTGGACCTGTTAGTTAGGGAGCTTCTTAAGCGGGCCTGTCTTCTGTGCATCCAAAGTAGGTTTTTCTGCTGGAGCATGCCAGGCCTGTCAGCTTGGCTATGTCAGGCGGGATCTAACCGCTTTCATAGGTTTGCTTTAAATAAAAAAAGCATCTCTTGTGAAGATGCTTATAAGGAGGTCGCGAGCGGATTCGAACCGCTGTACAAGGTTTTGCAGACCTCTGCCTAGCCGCTCGGCCACGCGACCCTGTCTGAATCGGAATGCAAATGTAGAAATTCTGATCTTTTTTACAAAAGATAGACTAAAAATTATCTTTAAACAATCAGAGTAATTTATAAAAACCATCAATAATATTTATTCCAATGTGAGGAGACAATCCAGTCAGGTCTTGACATAGCGCAGAATATCCGAAGATTATTTTATTTATAATGATTCTAAATTGATTTTAAACTCTTAGAACCTGATGTAAATGATTTAAAATCAGTGTATTATTATTGTCGTATCTCTTTTTTTTCAATACTTGTTTGAGTTTGTGTTAAGTTTGAAAAATAGAATCGGGGTAGTACATTTGCAGTGTTTATTAAAAACTTGCACCAAACTGTTTAATAAGTAATAAATATGTCGATCAAGCGCTCATTAACAAGTGTTCCTTTGAGGTTAAGCACCCTGGCGATGCTGTTCTTCCTACTATTAGGAACACAGGTCTACGCGGCTAATCCCGAGGTTTCTGACAGCGAAGAAGCAATTTCGGCTGGAAAGTCAGTTTTCAATGCCAATTGTAAAACTTGCCACCAATTAGACCGAAAGGCTGTAGGTCCAGCATTAAGAGGACTTACAGACCGTCGTTCTATTGACTGGGCTAAGAAATTCATCCGTAACTCACAAGCGTTAATTGCATCCGGTGATGCAGATGCTGTCGGTATTTACAATGAATTCAACCAACTCGTAATGCCAAACCATGAGTTCCTATCAGATGATGATGTGATGAACTTATTGGCTTACATCGAGTATGGGGATAAAGCTGATCCTGCGGCTGCGGCAGCAACCGGTGACGGAGCTCAGGTAGCAGGTGGAGGCGCCGGTATTCCAAGTGAATACTTGACCATTATTCTCGGTGTTCTGGTTTTGGTTTTATTGTTGATATTAATCGTGTTGGGATTGATTATTTCTATCCTGACCAAATACCTGAAAAATCAACAACTTGATGCCGAAGATGAAGAGTTCATCAATCAGAAATCAGATTTCAAGAAATTATTCAGATCTGATGCTTTTGTCATTATTATTACCACTCTGGTAATTGCCCTGGTAGCTAAAACAGCCATAGACGAGCTTTACACTGTAGGTGTTCAACAAGGTTATGCGCCTAAGCAGCCTATTGCATTTTCTCATCAACTCCACGCTGGACAATATGAGATCGAATGTCAGTATTGCCACACTGGCGTTGAACTGGGTAAGTCAGCCAATATTCCTTCTGCCAATATTTGTATGAACTGTCATGCCCACATTCAAAATGTAGGTGGTCAGGAGGGCATTTCTCCGGAAATTGCCAAAATTTATGCAGCTGTTGATAATAATCAACCTATTGAATGGGTAAGAGTTCACAACCTTCCGGACCTTTCTTATTTCAACCATGCGCAGCACGTAGCTGTAGGTGGTGTAGAATGTCAGACATGTCATGGACCAATCGAAGAGATGGAAGTTGTTTATCAGCATAGTTCATTGACTATGGGATGGTGTATCGACTGTCACAGACAGACTGATATCAAATCACAGGGCAACGAATACTATGATAAATTGGTGCAATTACACAGCGGTTCCAAAGATGCTTTGAAAGTGAAAGACATCGGTGGTTTGGAATGTGCTAAGTGCCACTATTAATTTAAATCAATTCAGAACTTACTTTTCTTGAATATACAATGAAAGAAAATAAAAAGACCTATTGGAAAGGGTTAGAAGAACTGACAAACGATGAGACGTTTGTTAAAAATGCTGAAAGAGAGTTTCCTGAGGGTCCATCAAACCTTGATGGTTCCTCCAGAAGGGACTTCCTTAAATTAATGGGCTTTAGTTTGGCAGCTGCTTCCTTGGCGGCTTGTGAGGCTCCAGTAAGAAAGGCTATTCCTTATGTCAACAAACCAGTTGACATCAACCCTTCAATTCCTAATTATTATGCATCTACTTTTGCCTCAGGGGGTGATTATGCATCTATCGTGGTAAAAACTAGAGAAGGTAGACCTATCAAAATCGATGGTAATGAGCTTTCACCAATCACAAAAGGTGGAACAAATGCTATCGTGGAGGCTTCTGTACTTTCCCTTTATGATAAACAAAGATTAGCCGGTCCTCATATCAATGGAGAAAAGTCTGATTGGGCAACCTTAGATGCTGAAGTGAAGTCTAAGTTGGCATCTGCGGGTTCGGTTAAGATTGTGACCAACACCATTTTATCCCCATCTACGGAAAAAGCATTAGCGCAATTCGCTGAGGTTTTTGGTGGTGCTGAAATTGTTACTTACGATCCATCTTCTACCTATGGTATCACGAAGGCAGCAGAGCTTACTTACGGTACAGCCATGCTTCCAACGTATGATTTCTCCAAAGCAAACGTTATCGTTAGCTTTGGTGCTGACTTTTTAGGGACATGGATCTCTCCAATTGAATTTGCAAAACAATACGGACAAGGCAGAAAAATCACCAAAGAGAAGCCTGTCATGTCCAGACATTTTCAGTTTGAATCCAACCTTTCTTTGACAGGTGCAAATGCTGATTACAGAACACCTATCAAACCTTCTCAGAGTGGTTTAGCTATTTTGGCATTATATAACGCAATTGCAAAACAAGCTGGTGCTTCTACTGTTTCGGGAGCTGCTGTTGAAGTAACATACCTTGACAAAGCGGCTAAAGAACTTTGGGCAAACAGAGGAAAATCTATTGTTGTTTCAGGATCAAACGATCCAAATGTCCAAGTGGTGATCAATGCCATCAATGATTTGCTTGAAAACAATGGCGCTACAGTAGACTTTTCAAAGCCATCTCACTTCAGAAAAGGTGATGATGCCAAAATGAATCAGTTTGTTGCTGATTTGAAAGCTGGAAGAGTTGGAGGAGTTGTATTCTACAACTGTAATCCAGTTTATGATTTTGCTAAAGGTGCCGAACTTGCTGAGGGTATAGCTAAAGCTAAATTCTCTTTGGCAACTAACTTGACCATGGATGAAACATCTTCTTTGGTACAGTACGCTGCCCCAGATCATCATTACTTAGAATCTTGGAATGATTTTAATCCAAGAAAAGGAGAGTACAGTTTGTCTCAACCTACTATTTCTCCTTTGTTTGACACCAGACAAGCACAGGAATCCTTCTTGATTTGGGCTGGAAATACAACAAATTATTACGATTTCCTACAGGAGAACTGGAACGCAAGCCTATTCGGTACTCAATCCGAAATCAGCAATTTCCAAGAATTCTGGGATAGATCTTTGTTCAATGGAGTTTATTCCCTAACAGGTGAGTCTACCCCAGTAGTAGGTTCAGCTGATGTAGCTTCGGCTGCAGCTGCTATTGGAAAAAGCTATAAAGCAGAAAGTTCTGCTGTTGAATTGGTAGTTTATACTAAAGTTGGTATTGGAACTGGAGCGTATTCTAACAACCCTTGGTTGCATGAAATGTCCGATCCTATTTCAAAAGCTACTTGGGATAACTATTTAACTGTATCTCAAAAATGGGCCAATGATAATGGTCTTAAAATGTTTGAAGGTGCAACTCAGAAAGCCAAAATCACAGTAGGTGATAAATCCTTGATCGTTCCAGTTTTGGTTCAGCCTGGACAGGCTAACGAAACAGTTGGTTTGGCTCTTGGTTATGGCCGAACTAAAGCCGGTAGGGTAGCTAATGGTGTAGGTGTTAATGCTTACGAATTGTTAGATAGCTCTAAAGGATTCGTAAATTACGACGTGACAGAAGGTGTAAGTATTGAACTTACTTCTGATACATACAAAATTGCTCAAACGCAAACTCATCAGACCTATATGGGACGTGAGTTTGTCATCCAGGAAGCTACCTTAGGGGAATACAAAGAAGATGCTTCTGCAGGAAGATACAGACCACAGATTTACAAAGAAGGTGAATTTGTAAAACCATCTAAAATTTCATTGTGGAAAGGTCATCAATATAGCCAACATCACTGGGGTCTTGCGATTGACATGAACTCTTGTATTGGTTGTGGTGCTTGTACCGTTGCCTGTCAAGTTGAAAACAACGTAGCTGTTGTGGGTAAGCAAGAGGTTCTCAATAGAAGAGAGATGGCTTGGATCAGAATTGACCGCTATTACAGTTCTCCAGAGGGAGCAAGCTCCAATAAAGAACTTGAAATGGCTGCTGATAATCCAGAAGTTACTTTCCAGCCGATGATGTGTCAGCACTGTAACAACGCTCCTTGTGAGACTGTATGCCCTGTAGCTGCTACAACACACTCTTCCGAGGGTCTTAACCAAATGACTTATAACAGATGTATCGGTACAAGATATTGTGCAAACAACTGCCCTTATAAAGTAAGAAGGTTCAACTGGTTCAAATATCATGATAACAAGGATTTTGCGTCTGTTAATATGGCTCAAAATGATGACTTGGGTAAAATGGTATTGAATCCGGATGTAACGGTAAGAGCGAGAGGAGTCATAGAAAAATGCTCTATGTGTGTTCAGAGAATCCAAGCTGGTAAACTGACTGCTAAGAAAGAAGGCAGAAAGGTTCAGGATGGAGACATCAACACTGCTTGTGCGACTGCTTGTCCTACCAATGCAATTGTATTCGGTGATATGAATGATCCTAACAGTAAGATCACTCAAATGCTCAAAATTCAGGAAGATACTACTTCAGCGATCAAAGAAGTAAATGAAGAAAGAGCTTACCATGTATTGGAGGAAATCAACGTGAGTCCAAACGTTTGGTATTTCACCAAAATCAGAAATAAGGATAAATCAGAAGCGTAATTAATAATTTTATAAGATATGCAGGTTACTTCATCCGTACGCGAGCCGCTAATAACGGGCGGTAAAACCCTAAAAGACGTCACCCATGATATCTCCAGACAGGTAGAGGGTAAGCCAACTATGGGCTGGCTTCTTGGCCTTTTGGTAGCCGTAGGTGCATTGGCTTTAGGTTTCATTGCACTATGGGCAACTCTTTGGGAAGGTATCGGTATGTGGGGGCTCAACAAGACTATTGGTTGGGCATGGGACATCACCAACTTCGTGTGGTGGGTCGGTATTGGTCACGCCGGTACGTTGATCTCAGCAGTACTTTTATTGTTCAGACAGAAATGGAGAATGGCAATCAACAGAGCTGCAGAGGCGATGACGATCTTCGCTGTTATCTGTGCTGCGATGTTCCCGGTAATACACATGGGACGTCCATGGTTGGGTGCTTATTGGGCGCTACCATTGCCTAACACATTTGGTTCTTTATGGGTTAACTTTAACTCACCGCTTCTTTGGGACGTTTTTGCGATCTCTACTTATTTCTCAGTTTCTTTGGTTTTCTGGTATATTGGCTTGATTCCTGATTTTGCCACTATTAGAGACAGAGCAACAGGAATAAGAAAGTCCATCTATGGTGCCTTGGCATTTGGATGGGACGGTGCTGCAAAGACATGGAGCAGATATGAGTCTGTAGCTTTAATCCTTGCTGGTTTGGCTACCCCTCTAGTACTTTCTGTACACACAATCGTTTCCTTTGACTTTGCAACTTCAGTAATCCCTGGATGGCATACCACCATTTTCCCTCCATATTTCGTTGCTGGTGCGATCTTCTCTGGGTTTGCGATGGTATTGACGCTGATGATCATCACCAGAAAAGTTTTCAAGCTGGAAGATTACATTACTCTCGGGCACATTGAATTGATGAATATTGTAATCATCATCACTGGTTCAATTGTAGGTATTGCTTATATCACTGAGTTCTTTATTGCTTGGTACTCTGGTGTTGCTGCAGAACAGTATGCTTTTGTTAACAGAGCATTTGGTCCTTATTGGTGGGCTTACTGGTCAATGATGACTTGTAACGTAATCTCTCCTCAGTTATTCTGGATCAAGAAAATCAGAACCTCAATCATTGCTACCTTCATTTTATCCTTAGTGGTGAATATCGGTATGTGGTTCGAGCGTTTTGTGATCATTGTAACCTCATTGCACAGGGACTTCCTTCCATCATCATGGGCGATGTTCTATCCGACCCTTTCTGATGTGGGTGTGTATCTGTTTACCTTCGGGTTGTTCTTCACCTTGTTCTTGTTGTTTGCAAAATTCTTCCCTGTAATCAATATGGCTGAGGTTAAATCTATTGTGAAATCTTCATCTGAAAAAGTAAATAAATAAAAGCATGGAAAGAGATAAGAATTTTATCCTCGGTGTGTATGACGATGAGGATGTGTTATTAGATGCGGTAACCAAAGTGAGAGAAAGTGGTGTGAAAATCCACGAAGTGTATTCTCCCTTTCCTGTGCATGGCTTAGATGATGTACTTGGATATAAAAGAAGTAAATTGCCTATTGCAGCTTTCTTGTTTGGTTTGCTAGGTACAACTTTAGCCTTAACCATGCAATTTTATATGATGAAGTTTGACTGGCCTATGATTATTGGCGGTAAAGACCATGCGGCTTTCCCTGATTTTATTCCAGTAACCTTTGAATTAACAGTTCTTTTGGCAGCATTCGGTATGGTAGGAGTTTTTATGATTTCAAGTAATTTGAAACCATGGGGACAACCTAGAATTTTCGATCTTAGAATTACAGACGATAAGCATGTAATGGCTATTGATATTGCAAACAATGCTGGTTTAGGATTGGATAAGATTTCTGAAGTATTGAAAAGTTCAGGTGCTACAGAGGTCAATAAAAAAAGTTTTGAATAGGTAAATAGTTGTCATGAAAATTACACATTCTATATACGCATTGGCATTTGCAGGACTGGCTTCAGGCTTGGTGTCCTGTGGTGCTTCAGGAGATAATCCTGGTTATGAATATGCTCCTCAGATGTACAACTCTGTTGCTTACGAACCTTTAACTCAGATTGTGAATGAAGATGAAGGTTCTTGGCTTTCATCACGTGAAGATGGTAAAGGTGAATTTTTCAACAGTAATGTGAATAATCCCCACAGAATGAACATGAGAGAGCCTGTTGCCAATACAGTTCCAAGAACTAAAGATGGCTCTTTACCTTACAGGTTGAAAGCTTTCGAACTTGAAGAAGCTGCGAAAATTGAAAACCCTATTGAGTTGAACGATCAGGTTTTGGCAGAGGGTAAAATTTTATTTAACCAATATTGTTCTGCTTGTCATGGTACAGGTGGTGAAGGAGATGGAAAAGCTGGTGAAGTGATTGGTGGTGTAGCCAACCTTAAGGGTGGTGCTTATATCAATCTTCCGGAAGGACATATTTTCCATGTCATCATGAAAGGTAAGGGAAGAATGGGGGCTCATGGTTCTCAGATTCCTCAAGACAGAATTTGGAAAATTGTTCACTATGTTAAACAAGAAATTCAGAAACAATAATCATGGCGCACAGTACTACGAATTTTAATTTGGACCAAAAGTTTGATTTTACAGCTGCGCTGAAAAAATCAATTATGACCGTTTTAGTTATTGGAGCGGTTGTCCTAGCTATTGGTATCATTTCCGCTATGATGGGCGGAGGTCATGACCATGCCCATGAAGCAGGAGGCCATGAATTTCATTGGTATCAGAGGTTATTTGCCAATATTTGGATCAATAACGTTTATTTTACAGGGATAGCTATTATTGGTGTATTCTTCTTTGCTCTCCAATATGCTGCTCAAGCAGGTTGGTCTGCCGGTATTTTGAGAATCCCGCTTTCTTTTGGTAGCTGGTTACCTATTGCTGCTATTCTAATGATTGTGACTTTCTTCGTAGCTAGTCATGATTTGTTCCACTGGACTCACAGTGACTTGTTCGATAAAGATGGCGATCATTATGATAAAATTATAGATGGTAAAGGTTCATTCTTTTACTGGCCAATGGAAAAAGGAACATTTCCTATTTTCTATATCATCAGAATGGTTGCTTTCTTTGGTTTCTGGGTTTTCTTTTTCAATAAACTGAAAACTTTAGCATTCGAAGAGGATATTCATGGTGGTACTGATTATTGGAGAAAAACTAGAACTTGGTCCGCCTTGTTTATTATTTTCTTTGCGGTTTCTTCTTCTATAGCTGCTTGGGATTGGGTGATGTCTATTGACACACACTGGTTCTCCACTA
This sequence comes from Fontibacter flavus, assembly GCF_042432905.1. Taxonomy (NCBI): domain Bacteria; kingdom Pseudomonadati; phylum Bacteroidota; class Cytophagia; order Cytophagales; family Cyclobacteriaceae; genus Fontibacter; species Fontibacter flavus. Next base: position 27,006 of record NZ_JBHLWI010000041.1, read on the forward strand.
TGTTTGGTTGGTATGTTTTTGCATCTTGGTTTGTTGCCGGATTATCTGCGATAACACTTATTGTTGTTTTCCTAAGAGAAAGAGGATATTTGGAAATGGTTAATGAGAATCACGTTCATGACCTTGGTAAATTCGTATTTGCATTCTCTATTTTCTGGACCTATATCTGGTTTTCTCAGTTCCTTTTGATCTATTATGCAAACATTCCTGAGGAGTCAGTTTACTTTGTAGAGAGAATGCAAAGTGATGTGTATAGCCCGTTCATTTTTGTAAACCTAGTTTTAAACTTCTTCTTACCTTTCTTGGTTTTAATGACTAGGGATGCAAAAAGACATGCTATCTTCCTTAAAGTTATCTGTTCCTTAATTATACTAGGACACTGGTTTGATTTCTTCTTAATGGTTCAACCGGGCACTTTAGGCCACAATGGTGGGTTTGGTCTAATGGAAGTAGGTATGTTATTGGTTTATGGTTCTGCGTTCACACTTGTAGTGTTAGGAGCTTTGGCTAAAAAGCCACTAGTTGCAAAGAATCATCCTATGTTGGAAGAAAGTTATCATCATCATATTTAATTATCCGAAAAAGTAAACATTATGTACGGATTCCTTATTGCTGTTGGTATTCTGTTGTTATTATCCATCATTTGGATGGTGTACAGGATACAGACTTTAGTTTCTGTTGTAAAGGGTAGTGATAAAAAAATCGCCACTGGAAGCAACAAAGTAAATGCCATATTATTCATTCTCTTCCTTGTAGGAGCTGGAGGTTTGATGTTTTGGTATTCTATCAAAGAGTTTGATAATTACAATCTTCCAGTAGGATCAGAACATGGTGTGATAACAGATCAGTTATTTTGGATCACCATGGCCGTTACTGGTATTGTATTCATTATCACGCATATCTTGCTTTTCTGGTTCCCCTACAAATATCAGTACAAAGAAAATAGAAAAGCTTCTTTCTATCCTGATAACAATAAGCTTGAAGTTATCTGGACCACAGTTCCTGCAATTGTCTTAGCACTTCTTGTGATTGGCGGTTGGAGAGCTTGGTCTGATATTACCAAACCTGCGCCGGAAAACGCACATGTTGTTGAGATCTTAGGTTACCAGTTTGCTTGGGAAGTTAGGTATCCTGGATTGGACAATGTCCTTGGTGAGCACGATTATCGTTTAATCAATGCTTCTAATGTTTCAGGTGTTGATTTTTCTGATAAAAATGCTTTGGATGATTTCACATCTCCAATCGTGATGATTCCTAAAGGTGAGCCTGTTTTATTTAAAATCAGAGCAAGAGATGTACTTCATTCAGTTTTTGCGCCACATATGAGGTTAAAAATGGATGCTGTACCAGGAATGCCTACAAGGTTTTGGTTTACACCTACTAAGACAACTGAAGAAATGAGGGCAGAGCTTAATGATCCTGAATTCGTATATGAAATTGCCTGTACTGAAATATGTGGAAGAGGGCATTTTAGTATGAGAAAGGAAATCAGGGTAGTTGAGCCTGGAGAGTACAGGAAATGGTTAGCTGAACAAAAGCCATATATAGTGAATAATCCGGCTTTGGTTGCAGATCTTCCTGCAGAACTTAAAGAATTAGCTGATATTACAATCAGTGAGTATAAGTAATTAAATTATCATTAATATGGCAACAGCTCATACAGCTACACACAGTGCTACCGCTCATGATCATCATGATCATGAACACCACGATAATTTTATCACCAAATATATCTTTACGACTGACCACAAAATGATCGGTAAACAGTTTCTTGTTACCGGTATCTTTTGGGCAATCATTGGTGGTTTATTATCTCTTATTTTCAGACTTCAGTTAGGCTTTCCAGAAATGGACCTTGAATGGCTGAGACCAATTCTTGGTGGTTGGATTACTGAGGAAGGGAAACTTGATCCTGAATTTTACCTTGCTTTAGTGACCATGCATGGTACCATCATGGTATTCTTTGTATTGACTGCTGGTCTTAGTGGGACTTTCTCTAACTACTTGATTCCGCTTCAAATTGGTGCTAGAGACATGGCTTCAGGATTTATGAACATGCTTTCTTACTGGTTCTTCTTTGTTTCCGGTTTGATTATGTTCATTTCCTTGTTTATTGAAACAGGACCTGCCTCAGGTGGATGGGTAGTTTATCCTCCTTTATCTGCTTTAGAACAGGCTATGCCAGGTTCTGGATTAGGTATGACTTTGTGGTTGGTAGCCATGGTATTCTTTATCGCTTCTCAGCTCTTGGGAGGGATTAACTATATCACGACTGTTATCAATTTAAGAACTAAAGGGATGTCATTTTCAAGACTTCCGCTTACTGTTTGGTCATTCTTTTTGACTGCAGTAATTGGATTATTGTCTTTCCCTGTATTGTTCTCTGCTGCATTATTATTGGTTTTTGATAGAAGTTTTGGTACTAGTTTCTACCTATCAGACATTTATATCGGTGGAGAAGCCTTACCAAATACAGGTGGTAGTCCTGTTTTGTATCAGCACTTGTTTTGGTTCCTTGGTCACCCAGAAGTATACATTGTTTTGTTGCCAGCACTTGGTATCACTTCTGAGGTAATTGCAACCAATTCAAGGAAACCGATTTTCGGTTATAAAGCGATGATCATTTCCATGTTGGGTATCACCATCCTATCATTTGTAGTATGGGCCCACCACATGTTTGTGTCCGGTATGAATCCATTCTTGGGATCTATTTTCATGTTCCTGACTTTGATTATTGCTATTCCTTCTGCTGTTAAAGTCTTCAATTATTTGACTACATTATGGAGAGGTAATTTGATCTTTACCCCTGCTATGTTGTTCTCAATAGGATTGGTTTCCTTCTTTATCTCTGGAGGTTTGACAGGTATTTTCTTAGGGAACTCTGCAATTGATATTCAGTTGCACGATACTTACTTCGTTGTGGCCCACTTTCACTTGGTGATGGGTTCTGCTTCATTCTTTGGATTGATGGCGGGTGTTTACCACTGGTTCCCTAAAATGTTCGGAAGAATGCTTGATGCCCGACTAGGTTACATTCATTTCTGGTTGACTTTTGTAGGTGTTTACATGGTTTTCTTTCCAATGCATTACATCGGTATAGCTGGATTCCCTAGAAGATATTATTCTTGGACAGGTTTTGAATTCTCTAATATGTACACAGATTTGAACATGTTTGTATCTGCTGCGGCAATCATTACTTTTGCTGCTCAGTTTATTTTCTTGTTCAACTTCTTCTATTCCATGTATAGAGGTAGGGTTGCTAACCTGAATCCATGGAGATCAAATACTTTAGAATGGACGACTCCATTGCACCCTGGACATGGTAACTGGCCAGGAGAAATTCCAGCTGTTTACAGATGGCCTTACGATTACTCTAAGCCCGGTGCTAAGGAAGATTTCATTCCTCAGACAGTACCTTTGTCTGCTACTCCAGAATCAAACCTTCCGCATGAGCAGGAATTAGTGAAGTTGGAAAGAGAAATTATCGCTGATGAAGAGGCTGATTTAGTAGCTAATGAATCAAAAGAATCTTAATGATATAAGCAGCTTTCGCAGGATCAGTTTGATCACTGTGATAGCTGTTTATTTTCTGATATTAGTCGGAGGGGTAGTTAGAAGTACCGGAAGCGGTATGGGATGTCCCGACTGGCCAAAATGCTTTGGGAGCTGGGTTCCACCAACAAGTGTGGATCAGCTCCCAAATGATTATCAGGACATATACTTAGCCAAAAGGGTTGAGAAGAATGACAGGTTCATCCTGCAATTAGAAAAGCTCGGTTTCTCCAAAAAAGCTGAAGAAATCAGAAATGATAAAAGCATTCTGATTGAGGAGGAGTTTAACGCTGTTAAAACCTGGATAGAATATGTGAATAGGTTGATTGGAGCAGCTATTGGTATCCTAGTCTTGTTGACTTTGATTAGGTCTTTAAAGCTTTGGTCACTGGATAAAACAATAACTTCACTTTCTGTTTTCAACCTTTTGCTCGTTATGTTCCAAGGATGGATAGGATCTATAGTGGTCTCTACCAACTTGCTTCCATGGATGATTACCTTGCATATGATGTTGGCACTTCTTATAGTTTGCCTTCTTTTGTATGTTCATTATCGTTCCTACAGGTTAGCCTATCCAGTTAAGTTTAAAACAGAAAAGCCAAATAGGTTATTTCTTATACTTGTTGTTGGTTTTGTTTTGATGCTGATTCAAATTGTATTGGGTACTCAGGTTAGGGAAGAAATTGATGCAATAGCCTTTTCCTTTGGAAATATGATGAGAGATCAATGGATTGATGTATTGGGTATGGAATTTCTGATTCATAGATCGTACTCTATTGTGCTGTTGGCTGTGCATATCCTTTTTCTCTATAAAATATATAAGTATTCTCTGAGGAAAGTAAGTGTCTTCAAGTGGTCTCAATTCCTAATGTTCTTGATAGGTATTGAAATTGCGAGTGGTATTGGAATGGCCTACTTTGGAATTCCTGCTTACTTACAGCCTATTCATCTTCTTGTTGGTTCATTGATTATTGGTGTTCAGTTTGTTCTATTGATGCAATTGAATGACCAAAAAGCTTTAAAAATTGAAAAATCCGGTTCATGAGAACTATTAATATTTCAGAACAATCCTTTCTTGATTTCTTGGCTTTAAGAGCCAAGGCTTATTACGAATTGATCAAGTTCAGACTTTCTGCTCTGGTTACTTTTTCTGCGGCATTTGGATTTATTCTTGGTGATTCGGGTACTTTCTTTTCCTGGGGTAAATTCTTTGCGCTAGCATTAGGAGGTTTTCTTATCACTGGTGCATCAGGTGCTGCAAATGAAATTTGGGAAAGAGACATAGATAAATTAATGAAAAGGACCCAAAATCGTCCTTTACCTTTAAATATCATATCACTTTCTGAAGCCTATTGGTTTACAGGTATTATCGCCATTCTTGGTATAAGCTTGTTGTGGATTTTCACTAATCCACTGACTACTTTTCTTGGGGTATTGAGCATGGTTTTGTATGTGTTTGTCTATACGCCTCTTAAAAAAGTTGGACCTATTGCAGTATTTGTTGGCGCTATACCAGGAGCTATGCCACCCTTGCTAGGCTGGACAGCTGCTACCGGTGTTATTGGACATGAGGCACTTATTCTATTCGGGATACAATTCATTTGGCAATTTCCTCATTTTTGGGCAATTGCATGGGTAAGCGATGATGACTATAAAAAAGCAGGGTTTAAATTGCTTCCAAGTGGAGGAAAAAAAGATTTGAATACTGCTATTCAGATTATGATTTATACCCTATTTCTTCTCCCTTTGGGGTTGTTGCCAACTTATTTTGGCTTGACAGGGATTAATTCAGGTATCGTGGCCACTATCTGTGGCGTGTTGTTTTTGGCACAAACGTTCTCTCATATGAGAGATTGTTCCAGAAAATCAGCGCTGAAGATCATGTTTGGATCATTCCTTTATTTACCAATAGTTCAAATTGCTTATCTTTTGGATAAGATATAAAAATATGGAAGAAAAACTATCCTATATTGAAGGTGCAGAACAACCCATATCCATGCATCCGAAGAAGTTTGCCTTATGGCTCTTCATCGTGACGGTGGTGATGATCTTCGCGTCTTTGACCAGTGCTTATATTGTAAGACAGGCAGAAGGTAATTGGCTTGAGTTTGATCTACCAGCTATCTTTTGGTATACTTCAGGGATTATTGTACTCAGTAGTATTACCCTTCACTTTGCCTATTTGTCAACCAAAAAGGATGAGTTGTCTAAAGTGAGGGCAGGAATGTTCATTACCACCTTCTTGGGAATTACATTCCTCATAGGGCAATGGTATAGCTGGGTGGCCTTGGTTGACAGAGATGTTTATTTCGTGGGCAATCCTGCCGGATCATTTCTTTATGTTTTCACAGGATTACATGCAATACACCTTATCAGTGGTGTGATATTTCTAATTATTGTATTAATTTCGTCCTTTAGATATAAGGTTCACTCCAAAAATATTGATGTCATGGAAATGTGTGTTACCTATTGGCATTTTCTCGGAGGGCTTTGGTTATATCTATTCATGTTCCTATTATTGAATCATTAAAAATTTAAATACTGTTAACTTAATCAATATGTCAACGACTGCAACTGCTGTGGGCGTGAGCCCTAAAAGAGGAATCTGGGGAGGAGGCAATGAGCCTCTCAAAGCCAGCTATGGAAAACTGATGATGTGGTTTTTCTTGCTCTCCGATATCTTTACATTTGCCGCCTTTTTGATTTCCTATGCTGCAATAAGGGTGAGTTATCCTGGTTATGCAGGTCCGGAAGAAACTTTTGTGGGCTCGAATGAATATTGGCCAATCCCCGAATTGGTGTTTGATGCCATTCCTTTTTTCCATGGCGTACATATTCCTTTGGCTTTTGTCGGATTGATGACATTCATCTTGATCATGAGTTCTGTTACGATGGTGTTAGCGGTAGAAGCAGGCCATAGAAATGACAGAAAAGATGTAGTAAAATGGTTGCTTTGGACACTTTTAGGCGGTATTACTTTCTTGAGCTGTCAGGCTTGGGAATGGTCCCATTTTATTCATGGCACTGAATCAGGATCTGTATTGACATTCGTGAACAATATGGGTAAAATAGTGACTGAAACAGTTACAGGTGCTAACCTATCAATAAATGAGTATGGACCAGCTGCCTTTGCACAACTGTTTTTCTTCATTACAGGCTTTCATGGTTTTCACGTAACTATTGGTGTGGTATTATTGTTCCTTGCATTTTATCAAGCTGCAGTAGGTGTTTATGAAAATAGAGGTCATTATGAAATGGTTGAAAAAATCGGGTTATATTGGCACTTTGTGGATTTGGTTTGGGTATTTGTATTTACCTTCTTCTATTTGATCTAAGACTTTAAAATATCAATATAATGGCATCACACGGAAATAAAACCACTTTAGAAGTAATTCCTAGAGATAACGCTAAAATCAAAAAAATCTGGAAAACAGCTTTGATACTTTTGATTTTGACCTCAATCGAATTCGTATTTGCATTTACTCTTGACAGAGGTATATTGCTTTATCTTATTTTCATTGGTCTTACTATTTGGAAGGCTAAATATATTATGATGGAGTTTATGCACTTAGGTGAAGAAGCAAAACCACTTTTCTATTCCATTATTGTTCCATTAATCTTCTTAGTTTGGTTAGTGATTGCACTGATGAGAGAAGGTGCGGACATTCTCTTGTTGAGGTGGTAAAAAATATTTGAATTTTATTAAAAAAAGTAGGTTGAGGTGAAATACTTCAACCTACTTTTTTGTTTAGATATAAAATTATAGAATGAAAGGATTGAGAGTTTTACAGGGATTGGTGTTGCTTTGCATCCTTTTGATCCCAATAGTGATTATTGTTTTTCTGAAAACTTTCGGAAACAACAAGTATGACATTCCTGTGTTGTTTGAAAATGGTGTAGAGGATCCGTTTATGGAATGTAGCATGGCTGAAAACCAACAGCACTATATTCCGGATTTTGTGCTGACATCCCAGGATGGTATCGAAATGGGTAGGGAAGAAATGAAGGGGAAAATTACTATTGTTGACTTTTTCTTTACCTCTTGCCCAAGTATTTGTCCAATCATGTCTACGGAAATGGAAAGGGTGGATGATGCATTCAGAAATCAGGACCAAGTACAGATTTTCTCTATTTCTATCGATCCTGAGTATGATACTCCGGAAGTCCTGAAGGATTATGCGGAAAGACATAGAGCTACTCTTGGAAAATGGTTTTTCTTGACCGGTGATAAACAACTTATATATAACCTTGCCCGTTGTGGTTTTATTCTTCCTACTTTGGATGGTAATGGAGTGCCTGATGATTTTGTGCATAGTGATAAATTTGTACTGGTAGATGAGTTGGGCCGAATAAGGGGCTATTATAGTGGTACAAATAGAGAAGATGTCGATAAATTAATATTGGAAACAAAAATTCTTTTACATGGAAATGAATAAATCAATTCAACATTCCGATAATCGTGGTGTGATCAGGTGGATTTCGGTTATATCTATTGCCGTACCGGTAGTAGTGGCGGTATTGTTGTTTATGCCTTCAAAGATAGACTTGGCAAGCGAATGGGTATATTTTCTGCCCCATCTAAACGCAGTCATTAATTCTGCTGCTACAATTGCCTTGATATTTGGCCTTATATTTATCAAGAAAGGTGATATTAACCTTCACCGGGCTTCTATGACTTCTGCTTTTGGCCTTGGAGCGATTTTCCTGGTATCTTATGTGGTTTACCATGCCTCTGCTGAAAGTACAACTTTCGGAGGTGAAGGATGGATTAGGTCTGTGTACTATTTCATTTTGATTACGCATATTATTTTGGCGGCAGTGGCACTTTTCCCAATATTGCTGGCTTATTATTATGGCTATTTCGATCAGCGCACAAAGCATAAAAAAATTGTTAAATTTGCCTTTCCGATTTGGTTGTATGTAACCATTACTGGTGTATTGGTTTATCTGATGATTAGCCCATATTATACGCATTAAACTAATTTCAATCTAAAGCCGTTTCAATAGTATGGAATTTCTTAAAAAAGTCATCATTGCTCTTATTCTGTTTTTGTTGATAGATCTTCCGGGTTTCGCTCAATGTGCCATGTGCAGGGCGTCGGTTGAAAACAATGTCAGTAATGGAGATACTACTATAGGAGCAGGTCTAAATACCGGGATATTGTATTTGTTTTCTATGCCATATTTGATCGCTGCCGTAATAGGTTTTCTATGGTATAGAAATGCTAAAAAGAGGAAAGGCAAATTTACTTTCCAAGGAGATAAATTCTGAAATAAAAAAGCAAAGTTTGATTATCAACTTTGCTTTTTTACTTTTATCTAGGATATGCTGAAGAAAAAACGTTTTATTTTATTGTTGGCTATTTTAGGTATAGGATTTCTCCTAGCTATCAATTTTTTCATTAGTACAATAGAAAGTTCAGAAAAATATCTCAGACCTATTGCACAAAAAATGGTTCAGGTAAATCAGGAATTTGACCTTGATTTTATAGATCTTTTAATGCAAAATAGGCCTGATGATGAGCTGCTTTTTTCCAAATTGACGATCAATTCTCATCATCCCTATTATTTATATGATGAAGGAGGGAACCTGATTTATTGGTCTGATTTTACTTACATACCTGATTTTGATGAAGTGAGTTCTCAGGGTCAAAAGTATCTTTATGAAGACAGGCAAGGTATTTTCTTTTCTAAAGTCAGAAGGTTTACAAGGAAGGATAAGGGGTATTGGTTGATACAGGTATATCCGCTATTTTCCAAAAGTGAGATTCAAAATGAATTCCTTCAATCAGGATTCAATAAAGCCATTTTTGGGAATGATAATGTTAGCTTGTCCGCAGAGCCTCAGGATGACTATATTGATATTATCGGAAGTAAAGGTGAATATTTCTTTTCAATTAGTTTTGAACAAGGTTATCAGCCTATTGAACAAACCAACAATTTGACTTTATTGGTTTTCTTCTTTTCTCTTTTACTATTGATTGTTGTTTCTGGTTCAGGATTCATCAAAACTTTATGGGAGAAAGGAAAAGGGCTACTGGCGATTTTATATACAAGTATTATTCTTGGCTCGATCAGAGGGCTTATGCTGTTTTTTGGTTTCCCGCAAGATTATTTTGATTATGAGCTTTTTGATTCCAGCAAGTATGCTTCCTCTTGGATAAACCCAAGCTTGGGAGACCTTTTGGTAAATGTGATTTGCTTTCTGATTGTTTTCACGATGATTTTGGCCTTAATACGGAGAGGGTCTTTTTTAGAGAAATTCAATAAAATCAGAGTGCAGTACAAAAGGTGGTTTTTTCATGTTTTGGTCTACTTCGTTTCATCCATTCTGTTGATTGCCTTCTATGGTCTTTATATCAATATATTGACAAACTCCCAGTGGGAGCTGAATATTTTGAGCCTTCCATCTCTGGATTATTTTAAACTCATCAGCTTGTTCGTTATTTTTCTTGGAGGTGTTGGGTATATCTTATTTTCCATCTTAGGCTTAAGTCTTGTGCTTGAAGAAGGGACAAATGCGAAGACTTATGCGCTGAAGATATTATTGTTATATGCTACTCCAATTATTTTGGGGCTGGCAGTTTATAATTGGATTTACCTGATTGTTTTTGTGGGGCATCTTATTTTTCTGGTATCAATTATCAGTTTTGACTTACATAAAAATATCTTCCGCTTAGGCTTGAATACGTTTCTTACTTTTTTCTTTGCCTGTCTTATAGGAGCGATTATTACGGGTATTGCGGCTCATGATGTTTATTTGGAAAGACAGCTTCAATCCAAATTAAGGTTTGGCAATCAGCAGTTAGTCGAGAATGATGTGATAGCAGAGTTTTTTTTATCAGATATCATGACCAGAATCAGCGAGGATCTTTTCATCAAAAATGCTCTCATTGACCCTTTTCAAGCCAAAGAGCCAATAGAAAGGAAGATCAGGAGAATCCATATGACCAATTATTTTGATCAGTATACCCTGAAAATAAAAATCTTTAACGCCTCAGGAGACAATGTTTTGGTCAGGAATGATGAGGTAAATTTACAGGATCTCAGATTGAGTTATGTTAAAAGTGATTATGCGACTACAGTCCGTGACCTTTATTTCATTAAGGGAAACGAGGAAAGCAGGAATAACCAATACTTTGCTTTTGTCCCATTATATCGGGATGATAGTTTTATCGGTACTGTATACCTTGAATTAAGGCAGCTAAGGATTCTTCCCGGAGCGGTTTTCCCTAAGCTCTTGATGGATAAAAATTACATGGCTACGCTGAATGATAAAAACTACGATTATGCCATTTATCAAGATGGAGAATTGCAGTATTCGGTAGGCGTTTTTAATTATAGGGCATCAGGTTTTGAAGATTTGCTTGATGCTTCGGGGTTGTATTCTTCAGGTCTTTATAGAAAAAAATATCACCATTTAGGGGTTCAAAATGAAGATAGCGTCATTATCGTTTCCTCATCTATTTATCCTGTTTATTATATCCTAGCAGATATTTCGCTTTTCTTTTTGGCATTTATTCTTTTGACCTTGATCAGTGTTCTGGTTTATTCTATTTCCAAAGGATTAAAGAGTTTTGATTTTAATTATGCCACCAAGCTTCAGATGTATCTGAATTTCGCTTTCTTTTTTCCAATCCTTATCATTTCTGCTATTATCTTGGGTCTTTTGGCAAATTCCTATCAAGAGGAACTTCACCGACAATATTTTCAAAGGGCCACCTTGATAAAAGACAACCTTTCTGCTATCATGGAAAAGCAGGAGGCAGGTGTGGTTGATCGAGAAGAATTCCTTGAAGCAGTCAATAATCTTGCGGGGACAACTAATCTGGAGATTAATGTTTACACTGAAAAAGGTTTACTGCTTACAAGTTCTCAACCAAATATTTTTGACAAAAGGATACTGACCAAATATATCAATCCCAAGGCAAGGGTAGACTTGGTTGAAGGTCAAAATAACCTGATCCTCTTGGAAGAGAGGGTTGGTCAGCTTAATTATAAGGCGGTTTACTCTGCTATTCGAACCACTGATGGACAGAATATCCAAGCCATTATTTCTATACCTTTTTTCGAGTCCGAAAATGAACTGGATATGTTGATTGCAGATGTACTCAGCAATATTCTCAATATTTTTGTACTGGTTTTCATCATGTTTTTGTTTGTCTCATTTTTTGTGACCAAAAACCTGACTTTTCCATTCAAATTGTTGACTCAGAAACTTAAAACCACAGATCTGGACAACAATGAGCCGATGTATTGGCCGGTTAAGGATGAAATTGGTTTGCTGGTCAATGAATACAATAACATGTTGTATAAGTTGGAAGCCAGTAAGAATATACTTGCCAGTACAGAAAAGGAATCTGCCTGGAGGGAAATGGCCAAGCAGGTTGCCCATGAAATCAAAAACCCTCTGACTCCGATGAAGCTGACTTTACAGCATCTTTTGAGGCTGCAGTCTGAAGGTAAGCTTGATGACCCTCAAAAATTGAAAAAGCCTATAGAAACACTCATTCATCAGGTAGATACTTTGAGTGATATTGCTACGTCCTTTTCAACTTTTGCCAAGATGCCTTTGCCCAAAAATGAAATCATGGACTTCAGGAAAGTGGTTCAGGATACACTTGAGCTGTTTAAAAATAGGGAAAAGGGAACAATTACTTTTGAAGATTTGAGTACCTCAGAAAAGCTTGAAGTTGTAGGGGATGATCAATTGTTTGGCCGTGTGATTTCCAACTTGATCATAAATGGCATACAGGCAGTTGAAGGATCACCTAAAATTGAAGTAATATTGAAAGAAGAGGGAAGAAGTGTTGTATTGGAAATCAAAGACAATGGCAAAGGAATTCCTGATGAGCTTAAGGATAAAATTTTCATTCCAAATTTCAGTACTAAAACAGAAGGCTCTGGCTTAGGTTTGGCTATCGCAAAAAGGGGAGTAGAAACAGCTGGTGGCAGCATTTGGTTTGAAACAGAGGAAGGAAAAGGCACCTCGTTCTTTTTAGAGTTTGCTTTGGTCTGATGTAAGCCCCTGTGTCTTTCTTAAAGATGAATCAAACCTGTCTTTTTTATTTCTTCTGCTATAAAATATTACATTAGCAGAGGCTTTGAATATTTCTATGTTAAGGTTTGGCTATGTTTTTCTGATTTTTTGGATGATTGCAGGGCTTCAGGATGAGGTATATTCTCAAACGGAAGATTGTAAAACCATTCCCTCCTCTTTGGCCCAAAAGCCTTTTTTACTGGACTCACTTTCTGTGTTGGAAGAAAGTATAAAGGTGACAGATGGGAAAGAAAGAGCTTTTAGCTTTAAGTATGACCTAAGTTCCGGTCAGATTACCATTGAAATTGGCGAAAATACTTTGCCCGATTCCTTATTGATTTGTTATCAAACCTTGCCTTTTGCCCTTCACCAACGGATTGCCAAAAGAACGCTAATGGCAGACTATGACTCCATGGCTACCTTTAAGGATAACAGGGTTAAGGCAAGCCCTGCCTTTGACTTTCGTGAAGAGTTATTCCCTTCTACGAATCTGAATAAATCAGGAAATCTTACAAGAGGTATTTCTTTTGGAAATACACAGAATCTTTTTGTTAACTCATCCCTGAACTTGCAGATGAGCGGGCAACTGTCCGACAACCTGAATATTAGGGCTAGTATTACGGATCAAAATGTGCCTTTTCAGCCAGAAGGAAATACGCAGCAATTGCAGGATTTTGATAATGTCCTTGTCGAATTGTTCAATGATGATTTTAATCTGGCTGCTGGTGATGTGGTCCTGCAGCAAAGGAAGTCGGAGTTTCTCCGCTATTATAAAAACGTGCAAGGAGCACAATTGACCACCAATTATTCATTGGGAGATAAATGGAAAGCTTCTACCCAAGCAGCGGCATCGGTGGCGAAAGGTAAATTTGCCTCTATTAATTTAGAAGTTACTGAGGGGACTCTGGGACCATACCGGATTCCTGGGCCACAAAATGAGCGCTTTGTGATTATTATAGCCAATTCTGAAAGGGTATTTTTAGATGGCAAACAATTGCAAAGAGGGTTCAATTACGATTATGTGATTGATTATAATCAAGGTGAAATTACTTTTACCCCCAATGTGCTGATTACCCAATACAGTAGGGTAAGAATTGATTTTGAATATGCGGAAAGGAATTTTACCCGGTCAATTTTAACAGCCAATCATATTCAGGAAACTGATCGGTTTTCTTTTTACATGAATTTTTATAGAGAGCAGGATAATAGAAACCGGCCGCTATTCTTTGAATTCAGCGATGCGGATAAAAGATTGTTGGCATCTGTCGGAAATGATCTCGATGCGGCAGCTATTCCAAGAGTAGATTCGGTAGCCTTTGATCCTAACCGTGTATTGTATAGGAGGGTAATTGATGTGGACGATCTGGGTAATTCCATAGTTTTCTATGAATATTCAACCGATCCTGAACTGGCCCATTTTGCAATCGGGTTTTCCGAGGTGGGCCAAGGAAACGGAGATTATGTCAGAGACCGGCAATTGGCCAATGGGCCTGTGTTAGTATTCAGACCCCGAATCAATGGCGTGCCACAGGGGAATTATTCCATTTTGTCACCTCTGCCAGCACCGAATAAAAAGCAGATGTTTACTACAGGGGCCAAGGTGAAGCTCAGTGATTTTGAAAAGGTTTATACAGAGATGGCTTTTTCTAGTGTGGACCAAAATCTGTTTTCTGAACTAGACAATGACACCAATAATGGGTTCGGTATTAAATCTGGTTTTGTGTCAGAAAATAGGCCTTTAGAAAAGCTAAAAGGATATCGTTTCAATGCCCTGACGGAGTTTGAATATAACTCCAGTCATTTTAGCTTCATTGACCGATTGCGATATATAGAATTTGACCGAGACTGGAGTTTGACACAAGAGGATATGCTGGAGGCAGGGCATGAGCGGATCTTCAATGCAGGTTTCGGTTTCATGAAGGACCAGCATAATGAATTGAGTTATCGCTTTAATTTCCGTAACAGAGGGACTATTCAATCGGGTACCCAGCAAACGGCTAAATTTAATCATCAACTGGGTAAACATGTTTTTCTCAAAAATGAGTTATTTGTATTGGATTCTGATGTCCGGAACCTCAATTCAGATTGGATCAGGTACACCGGTGATGTTCAGTATAGATCAAAAATTTTGGTTCCGGGATACAAACTCATGCTGGATAGAAATGCGGTCAGAAATATCGAAACGGATTCTGTGGTAAGTACTGCTATGAACTTTGTGGAGCACATGGCCTATCTCAACAGCAATGATACTTTGCCTTATTCTTTTTTCTTGAATGCATCTGTGCGTGAGGATAAGTTTCCCTTAGAAGGGGTGTTGATGCCCGATACAGAAGCTTTTCAGACTATGTTTGGACTTAAAAGGAGGTTCAAAGGACATGACCTTAGCGCTAGCTTTACCTACCGGGAACTTGAGTTTTTGAGGTTGGAATCGGAAAAAGAGACAACTGTTTTGGGTAAGGTAGATTATTTGGGTACAATGGCAAAAGGTGCTATCAGGAATGAATTTAGCTATGCCTTGGGCAATGGTAGGGAGTTTCGCCGGGAGTTTGTATTCCTTCCTGTTCCTACCGGTGAGGGTACCCATACCTGGAGGGATGACAATGAAGATGGGATCCAGCAATTGAATGAATTTTATCTAGCTGTCAATCCTGAGGAGAAGAACTTCATCAAGATTTTTGTCCCCACGGCGGAATTTGTGCAGGCCTATACCACCATTTTTAATTACCGCCTTAATGCGAGGTTCCCGGATGTCTGGAGGAAGGAAGGTGGCGTGAAACAGTTTTTGCAAAAATTTTCCAACACAACAAGTTTGAGTATAGAGAAAAAGATTACTTCTAATGACTTTTGGGACAGGATTAATCCTTTCATAGGAGGATTTGAGGCAGAAGAACTTATTTCTGTGAGACAGGTAATCAGGTCTTCTTTTTTCTTCAACCGCTCTTCGGCTAAATATGGATTTGACCTTTCTTTATTTGACAGTCAGAATAAGCAATTACTGGCAGGGGGCTTTGAGGAATTGATCCAGAAAGATTGGCGCCTGAATACGAGGGTTAGTTTTAGTCCCATGTTGAATATGCGCTTGATCGGGCAGACAGGAAAAAGGTCTGCTGGATCAGACTTCCTTGACAATAGGAATTATGCCATTGATCAATACAGCTTTGGTCCTGAATTGGCCTATCAGCCCAGCAATATCTTTAGAACGACGGTCATGTACCAGTACGCAGACAAAATGAATGTGGCCAATACTGAGTTTGAGGAACGGGCATTGTCGCATCAGTTTGGTTTGGACTTCCGATATGCCAAAGCTATCAAAACGACCATCAACGCTAATTTCAAATATGTCAATATTGATTATAATGGACAGATTAATACCCCTGTTGGTTACGAAATGCTACAAGCGTTAACTACTGGAAATAATGTTACTTGGTCGCTCAATTGGCTGCAAAAGATTGGGGAAGGGTTACAGATGAATATGGTCTATGAAGGAAGAAATTCTGAAGGATTGGGTAGGTTGGTTCATATCGGTAGAATGCAGGTGACGGCATTATTTTGAAAAGCCTTAAAGGAATTTTGTTTTTTTGCCACAAAGACACCAAGGCACTAAGGTCTTTTCTTTTCGGATCTTTGTGCCTTCGTGGCATGTTAAAGTTTTGTCAACTCTAACTTCCTAAACTCCACTTCTGCGCCTTCGGCCTGAATGGCGATTTTGCCTTTGGTGGCGGTGGCACTAAAACCATGGTTGACCAGGTCGCCATTTACCCAAACCTTGACCTCATCTCCTCTGCATTCGATCAGCATATGGTTCCATTCTCCCAAAGGTTTTTCGGAGCCATCGGTCAGGTTGAGGATACGTCGTCCTTTGCCTTCCGTGACGCCCCAGTTTTCTTTAGGGCCTCTTCTGGCTTCCATATCAGGAACCTGAATATCTTCACCGATTACCCAGAAATCCCCTGCATTTTCATGCATCATCTGTATCTCAATGGATTTTGGAAACATATCGTACAAAAATCTGTGGGAAGAAGCATGTACCAATACCCCGCAATTTCCCGGTTCTCCCGGAAAGCGGTACTCTACTTCCAAGCGATAGTTTTCAAATTCTTTTTCAGTGATTAAATGGCCAAGGGGAGTTCCAAGACTTATCAACATGCCCTCCCGAACGATAAATGGTTTTCTTAAAGATGATTCCTTTTCCAGTTCGGGCACATCCATGTACCATCCGGTTAAATTTTCACCATTGAATAGACTCTGGGAAAAGGAAACTGTGTATATGAAATACAGGAAGGGAAGGAGGCCGATAAGTTTTTTCATACTTTAAAGATATTCATTTCAACCAATTTTGAAAATTTGGGGAAGGGACTGATTGTATGTCAAAAGGTGGGAAATAAAATTGATAAACGGTATTGTCTTCATTTCTATTTTTGCTGTATTTCACTTCAAATTTAGACAAGTATGAAATTCAAAATATTGCCCGTTCTGCTCTTTCTAGTGACTGTTTCAATCGAGGGTCAGGCCCAGACTATTCAGCCGTCTTACCAACAACAGGTCAATAAACTGGTTCAAAAACCGGAAGTCAAAAAGGCTTTTCAATATATCGTTGAGATTGATGAGCAGACCGTGCAGGACATGATCACCCTAACCGAAATCCCTTCTCCTTCCCATCATGAGGAAGAAAAAGGGAAGGTTTTTGCCGAGATGCTCAGAAAAGCCGGTGCCGATAAAGTTTGGACGGACGAAGTGGGCAATGTGATTGCACTTAGGAAAGGTACAAAATCCGAAAGGACTTTCTTGGTGGAGGGGCATTTGGATACCGTTTTTCCATTTGGTACAGATGTGACTGTCAAGCAAAGAGGGGATACTTTATTGGCTCCAGGGATCACAGATGCCAATAGGTCCTTGGCCATTGTGGTAGCTTTGCTCAAAACAATGCACCATGAAAATATCCGCACGGAAGATGATATCTGGTTTGCCGGTACTGTTGGAGAAGAGGGTTTGGGAGACCTAAAAGGCATGAAGCACCTGTTTAGGGAAAGGGCACATCCATTGGCTGCCCATATTGCCATTGATGGGGGAGGATTGGAAGATATCGTGAATGGGGGTATTGGTTCCTTAAGGTATAAAGTGACTTTCAAAGGTCCAGGAGGACATTCTTATGGGGCATTTGGAATAGGGAATCCTCACAATGCACTGGCACAGGCAGTAGTGGCCTTTGTGCCTAAGGCAGATGCTTTTACCAAAGAAGGACCTAAAACCACCTATAGTGTATCTGTATTGGGAGGAGGTACCTCGGTGAATTCTATCCCTTATGAATCTTGGATGTTGGTGGATATGCGTTCTGAGAGTCAGGAAAAACTCCAGGGTATTAATCAATTATTTTTAGAATCCATTCAAGAAGGATTGGACAAGGAAAATGCCATTATCCGTAGAGGTAAAGCCTTGACTGTGGATATTGAAAAAGTAGGGGATAGGCCAAGTGGATTGGCAGACCCTGATTCTCCTTTGATTCAGCGTACCATGGCTATTGCCAAGTACCTTTCAGGAAATGATCCAAGTTTGAGCTCCAGTTCGACAAACAGTAATATTGCCTTTTCATTAGGTATTCCAGCGGTGACCATTGGCCGTGGAGGTTTGGGAGGTGGAGCCCACAGTCTGGATGAGTGGTGGGTCAACAAGGATGGTCATTTGGCTATTCAGCAGGCACTGTTGTTGATTTTGATGCAGGGGGGCTGGATTTAGAGAAGAGAAATTAGAAGCGAGAAGCGAGAGAAAATCTACAATCGAATTAAATTATATCCAGAAATCTATCCAATTCCAGTCGGTAGGCTATAGATAGAAGCATTTCCTTGTCATGCCGACGATAGGAGGCATCTGTTTTAAATATTAAGGTTTAGAAGTGGGAGAGAAGAGAGGTTAAAGTAAATAAGAAAGAAAAAATACAGAATCCTGATTTTGAAATGGTTATGAATTGACCATTTCAAAATCTCGAACAAAATTCTGATCTCGACACAAGTTTTCCATCTGTATCCATTAAGATATTTCCACAATATCTCGTTAACCAGTCTGCATTGGCGGCGCTAAATGCTATCACATTCCCTTCAATATCTCATTACCAACATCAACTAATATCGCAAAGCAAAAATCCACCAATATCACTTAGTAATTCCCGATTCTTAGAATACGTGACAAGCTATTTATCTGTAAATACTTTTATATTTCGGAAGCATATATCCATTTATATCACGAAGTATATATCATTTTAATTTCCTTTCCACTTCCCTCAAATTCTCCAGTTTCTTATTCCTTAAGAAGCCATTGATGTCTTCAAAGTGTTCTTTCACACGTTTGTTGCCAAATTCAAAAACTTTAGTCACCAAACCGTCTAAGAAGTCTCTATCGTGGGATACTACAATTAAAGTCCCATCAAAGGCTTTCAGGGCATCTTTGATAATGTCCTTCGTCTTCATATCCAAGTGGTTGGTAGGTTCATCTAGAATCAGAAGGTTGACAGGTTCAAGTAATAGTTTGATCATGGCCAACCTGGTCTTTTCTCCTCCGGAAAGCACTTTGACTTTTTTGTTGATATCATCACCTTTGAACATAAATGCGCCCAAAAGGTCCTTGATTTTGGAGCGGATTTCACCTACAGCAATCTGATCTATGGTCTCGAATATAGTGAGGTTTTCATCCAATAGGGAAGCCTGGTTTTGGGCGAAATAACCGATCATGGCATTGTGTCCCAGCTCGCATTTTCCTTCAAATTCAATCTCGCCCATGATGGCTTTGATCATGGTGGATTTACCTTCTCCATTTTTGCCCACAAAAGCCACTTTCTGACCTTGTTCGATGACCATATTAGCATCTTTGAAGACCACATGGTCTCCATAGGACTTTGAAAGGTCCTGTACGATCACCGGATATTTTCCGGATCGGGGAGAAGGAGGAAAGCGTAGTTTCAGTGCAGACGTGTCCACTTCATCCACCTCTACGATTTCCAGCTTTTCGAGCATTTTTACTCTTGACTGTACTTGTAGGGTTTTGGAGTAGGTGCCTTTGAATCTTTCTATAAATTGCGTGGTCTCTGCGATAAATTTTTGCTGCTCATCGTATTGCTTTTGCTGTTGCTCTCTGCGTTCTTTTCTGAGTTCGAGGTATTGAGAATACTTGGCTTTGTAATCATAGATTCTACCCATCGTTACCTCAATGGTACGGTTGGTAATATTGTCCACAAATGCACGGTCGTGGGAAATCACCACTATCGCTTTGGCTTTTTCGGTCAAAAATTCCTCCAGCCACTGAATAGACTCTATGTCCAGGTGGTTGGTAGGTTCATCCAGCAGGATCAGATCAGGTTTTTGTAAAAGAATTTTGGCCAATTCGATTCGCATCCTCCAGCCACCTGAAAATTCTGAGGTAGGCCTGTCCAAATCACTTCTTTCGAATCCCAATCCCAACAAGACTTTCTCAACTTCGGCCTCATAATTGACTTCTTCGATGGCGTAGAATTTTTCACTGAGTTCTGATACCTGTTCGATGATCTTATAATAATCATCTGAATCATAATCCGTTCTTACAGTCAGTTCTTCGTTCAGCCTGTCGATTTCAGTTTTCATGTTGAGATAGGATGCAAATGCCTTTGCCGCCTCATCCCTAACCGAGCAGTCATCTGCCGTGAGTAAGTGCTGCGGCAAATAAGCAATCACGGAATCCTTTGGAGCAGATACGCCACCCTTGGTAGGTTTGGTTGCTCCTGCGATGATTTTGAGCATGGTTGATTTTCCTGCTCCATTTTTGCCCATCAGGGCGATTTTGTCATTTTCATTGATAGAAAATGAAACATCACTGAACAAGGCATGTCCGCCGTGCAAAACTGAAATATTATCTACTGAAATCATGATGATTGGAATTCAAGGGGCAAAGGTAATTTATTCTTGAAATATACTCTGCCAATGCAGACAGGTTTGTGAAATAAGTTGAAATATAGTGATTGATATTGATGGATATTTTTTGATATTGATTTGATATAGGGTTAGAAATAAACAGAAAAGTAATTGGCAGAAATTGAGATAGGGTTGAGATAAATTGAATTATATTTTTGCACCAATTACCAAGTACTATGTACCATATAAAAAAACTGTTTTTCTTTCATGTCTTAAGTGCCTGCATTACTGAGGACTGGACATAAAGCCGTTAATTTTCTTGATTTTTTCTTTCACTACTTCCTTATGTTCAAACTTTGAAAGCACATGAAAAATAGTTGAAATAGTTAAAGCTGAAACTACTAATTGAATTTCATTCCTGTCAGTAAGAGAGGCTATCCTTGCTATTGGATTATAAAATGGAATTCTTTCACCCTACATTAATAAAAAAACCGCCCGGATTTTTCCGAGCGGTTTGATATTAACCAGTTACTGATCACTATTAACTAATCACTAATTCTCATTAAGCTTCAACACCAAGCACCTTGGCCATTACAGCACCGATCTCTGCCGGTGATTCCACCACGTGGATGCCATTTTCGCCCATGATGCGCATTTTGGCAGCAGCAGTATCATCTGCACCGCCAATGATAGCACCTGCATGGCCCATTCTACGGCCCGGAGGTGCAGTCTGTCCAGCGATAAAGCCAACAACTGGCTTCTTGTTGCCATTTTCTCTGATCCACTTGGCAGCTTCTGCTTCGTAGTTACCACCGATTTCACCGATCATGACGATAGCGTCAGTTTCAGGATCTTCCATCAACATCTGAACAGCTTCTTTGGTAGAAGTACCGATAATTGGGTCACCACCGATACCGATTGCTGTAGATACGCCCAAACCAGCTTTAGCGATCTGGTCAGCAGCTTCGTAAGTTAAAGTCCCGGATTTGGATACAATACCGATTCTGCCTTGCTTGAACACAAAACCTGGCATGATACCTACTTTGGCCTCTCCTGGAGTGATAACTCCTGGACAGTTTGGACCGATCAATACCGCTCCTCTTTCTTTGATATATGGCTTGGCTTTCATCATGTCAGCCACAGGAATACCTTCAGTGATGGCAATGATCACTTTGATGCCTGCATCGGCAGCTTCCATTATAGCATCAGCTGCAAATGCCGGTGGAACAAAGATAATTGAGGTGTTGGCGCCTGATTTGGAGACAGCCTCTTCCACAGAATTAAAAACAGGTCTATCCAAATGAGTTGTGCCACCTTTTCCAGGTGTAACACCACCAACTACATTGGTACCGTATTCTATCATTTGCTGTGCGTGGAAAGAACCTTCAGACCCGGTAAAGCCCTGCACGATCACTTTTGAATCCTTATTGACTAAAACACTCATGTTGCGATTTTTAAAGTTTCGACAAAAATAAAAGATTAAGCCCGTTGACAAAAAGAATTGCTAAACATTATCCAATTAATTTACAGATTGCCTATCTTTTTATAATTTAGACGGGACTTCTTTACCTTATGAAAAAGATATTCCTGTTTTTTTTAACCCTTTTGTTGAGTCAAGGTGTTTTTGCCCAAACCTATCCCTACAATTATCAGGTGAGGGGTATTGATCTGCCTTCTGAAGTCATTTATGGTATTGAACAGGATCATGAAGGATTAATATGGTTCAATACCGCACTTGGTGTTTATTTTTCAGATGGCTTTGATACCTATTCGGTTCCTGATACCATTAAGGTTAACCTTTCCAGTTACAAGGGGATGTTTAAAGATAAGGAAGGAAATATTTGGGTTTATAATAAATTGGGGATTCCGAAAGTTTACAGATATTTTTCTGGAGGCTGGGAAGAGATTTCACTTCCAAAGGAAGTTATTCAGGAAAGTTTTATTTACAGCAGGTTTGATGTTGCTGAATTATCAGGTGAAAAATGGTATTTTTTAATCTTTAAGGACTTTATTTATTTTTCAAAAAACTTCAAAGATTGGTACAGGAAGGATGTTGTTTATGAAAATTTGGGTGATTATTATTCCCTATATGTTGAAAAAGGTAAGATATTCCTGTTTTTTGAAAAAGGAACTTTTCAATTCCAGGACCAAGATATAAAGCCTTTTAAATTTAAAGGAATTCAGACACCTCATCACATATCTTATGTTGCATATGATCTCCAAAAAGGAAAATATTACTTTTTAGGGAGGGATTTTTTGGCATCAGGTTCAAGTTTTCATGAACCTGATGAATTGATTTACTCAGGTTTTTTAAAAAGTAATTATTCAGCCCAGTTTTTTGGGAAGCTGGAATTGGCAAATGGAGAAGTGTTTTTCTTCCTTGACTCCCAATTGCACAAATACAATCCAGAATCCGGAAGAATGATAGAGATCAGCGCTTTTGAGCAACTCAAGACGCATAACATCTATTCATTCCTATTGGATAGAGAAGGGATCATTTGGGTAGGGTCTCATAGAGGTTTGATTAATTTCAATTCGCTGAAATTTTTCAATTACTATTTTCCCACTTTGTTGGATGATGAAGTAACAGCAGTGATCAAGCTTAAAGAGAATGAGTATTTATTAGGCTACAATCATGGTCTTCAATTGTGGAATGAAAATGGATTCGAGACACTTTTGGTGGATGAGAATTTAAGGGGGCTACCTGATAAAAGGGTGACAAATTTTTCAATGGATAAAAATGGCATTGTCTGGTTTTCTTCCAATACCATGGGTTTAGGAAGATTTGATCCCCAAAGTCGTTCCTTGGAGATGATAAAAAGACCAGATGTCAACTTTGTCAATTCGGTTCAGGTGCATGGTGATAGTCTGTACATCACGGCAGGTACAAGGGTCTTTCTGTCTTCCATTTTTAAAAAAGGACTTAAACATTTTGAACTTGAAATCAGCGATAATATTCAGGATTTACTGGGAAATAGAAATATCTATATCAGAAAAGTATTCAGAGACAGTTCAAATCGTTTGGTCCTCTTGGTGGGTGGCAATAGCTATGCTGATAGGGAGAGTATTTTTGTGGGAGAGGAATTGGTGATTGTGGTAGGCTATGATTTTTTGGAGGTTGAAGGTGGGTTTTTGGTCTCTACAGAGGAGGGATTGAAAATAGTTGAAAATGGAGTAGCTAGAGAGTTTATCGTTAATGGTGAGTCAATCAGACGACAAGTGTATGGACTTCTGAGGGATTCGACAGGAAGAATATGGGCGGGGACAGACCAAGGGATTTTTATGATTTATAACAATCAGATCAAACAATTCGATGTTAAAAGTGGTCTGGCAGGCACTGAGACAAACAGGGCCGCTTTGATTGAAGGTGATCAAGGTAAAATCCTCATAGGGACATCTAAAGGACTGTCAATTCTCAACATGCAGGAAGAGAAAGGAAGTATAGTGGCGCCTATCCTGGATATAACTGCCATAAAACTGATCAACGCACCAAATGTCCATATTCCGCTTAGGAAAATTCCATTTTCATATAACAGTTTGGCCATTCATTATAGAGCTATTACATTTTTGCAGGATGTTGACCTGATCGTCTCTTACAAATTGGAGGGATTGGATGAAGATTGGGTGGAGTTAGTCAATCCTAGAAACAACGTATTGACTTTCAATAATCTGCCTCCTGGAGATTACCAGCTTTTTATCAAAGCGAGTATAGATGGGGAAATTGAGACCAATATCTTAAGTTCTGAACGGATCAGGATTTTAAAACCCCTTTATTTACAAACTTGGTTTCTAATCTTGTTGCTTATTGCACTTATAGGGATTGGTTTTTTGATTAAAACCCTACAGGCCCAAACAAAAAAAGCAGGTGTTTTGGAAAAGGAAGTGGATGAAAAGACACAAAAAGCCAATGTTTCTGAAGATCAGTTCAAAAATGTCTGGGAGAGTTCAAAAGATGGTCTTATGATTGTTTCGGCCGAAGGTAAAATTATTGCGGTAAACGAGGCTTTTTCAACCTTGTCCGGAGTACCCAGAGAAGAGCTTGAGCATGGTTTCTTAGGAGATGTTTTTAAGGACAGTACGTTTTATGACAGTCAAAAATCCAAGCTAGAGGCCGAATATGCAGGGTACGAGGCGCCATCTATCAATTTTGAAATTTCAATTCCTTTTAAAAGTGGGATAAGGGAGATTGATTATTATTCCAGTGAATTAAAGACAACTTTGGATGGCATACCACTTTATTTAGGTGTGTTTAGAGATGTCACCGAAAAGAAAAAATATGAGGAGGGGTTAAAATTCGCCAAGGAAAAAGCCGAGGAGGCCAGCAGGATGAAGTCTAGCTTTCTATCCAACATGAGCCATGAGATCAGGACACCATTGAATGGGATTTTAGGTACCACGGAAAATATTATTCTTCAACGTAAAAAAGATAGAGAGTTGGTTTCCCAGCTTGAGATCATACAGGAATCAGGAGAAAGACTTTTGAACACCATCAATAGTATTTTAGATCTTTCGAAAATTGAATCCAATAAAATTGACATCAAACCAGTGCAAACCAATATCAATGACTTTGTGGCTAAGATAATTTTGCCTTTGAAAAATCTGGCGGTGAGAAAAGGGCTTTTGATATCTGTTAAATATGAAACGCAGCCTTTTGTAGGGATGATTGATACCCGATATCTTGAAATGATCATCAATAATATTGTCGGGAATGCTATTAAATACTCCAACAAAGGACTTATTACGGTCAGATTAAGCGGGACGGGTGGTAATCTTTTTTTAGAAGTTGTGGACCAGGGAATTGGTATGAGTGAGGAGTTTTTAGAAAGGATTTTCTTCCCCTTTGAACAGGAAAGTCGAGGGTATGGACGAAATTATGAAGGGACAGGGTTGGGTTTAGCAATTACTAAGAATCTCATTGATGCTTTAGGAGGGGATATTAAGATAGAAAGTGTGAAAGAAAAAGGTACAAAGGTGCTGGTAATTCTACCCCTTGGAAAAAATTGATTTTTCATATTCGTATAAACTTGTAATTTGCATGCTACTGTGAACACGACTATGTTTCCATTACGGATTTTAATTACAGAAGATGACCATGTGTCAGCACTTCTGCTCAAAAAAGCGCTTGAAAAAAACAATCATCAAATCATCGGGATTTCTGATTCGGGTGAACAGGCCCTTGAGATCTTGGCAGAACACCATGCCGATATTGTGATGATGGATATCAATCTTGCCGGTGAATTGGATGGTATCCGGACTACTGAAATCATCAACGAGAAATATGATATTCCAGTCGTCTATCTCAGTGCCAGTTCTGATGCAGAGACTTTGACCAAGGTAGTGGGGACCAATCCCTCCGCCTATGTAATCAAGCCCTTTAATATCAGGGAATTGAATATGGTGATTGAATTGGCTATTTTCAAAGACAGGAAAGAGAAGGAGTTGCAGAAACTCAATAATGAACTTGAAGAGAAAGTACGTCAGCGGACCAAGGATTTGGCAGAGGCCAACAAGGAGTTGACCCGTGCCCTTGAGAAGGAAAGGGAAATCGGTGAACTAAAGTCAAGAATCGTTCTGAATGTTTCGCATGGTTTCAAGACACCTTTGACTTCTATATTAAGTTCTGCGCAGTTACTTCAGCAGTATGCGGAAAAGGATCATCCTTTTAAGGCGAAAATCATGAAGCATGCCGATAAAATTGAGCATTCTGTTAGGAACCTGAACAGCTTGCTGACATCTGTATTGTTTTTTGGCAAGGCCGATGCCAATAAAATTGATTACAAGCCTAAAAAGCTTTTTCTAAATGCCTTGATCAATGAAGTGGTGGATGTGGTGAAGGCCGGTAGTGAAAATGATGTAAAAATCAATTTGAAAATCGGCAAAATTCCCAAAACCATAACCTCAGATTCTGATTTATTATATCAGATTTTCGAAAACCTTCTATCCAATGCGGTGAAATATTCAAAAGATGGACAATCTGTTGAATTTGAAATGATCGAAGAGGATGGCTTTTTGAATGCAAAAATTATAGATCACGGGATAGGTATTCCGGAAAAAGAACAAGATCAGCTTTTTGACCGTTTCTTTAGAGCAAAGAATGTCGGTATTATTGAGGGGTCAGGTCTAGGTCTTTCAATTGTGAAAAAGTGCGTAGATGTTTTGGGAGGAGAAATCACTTTTGAAAGTCAGCAGAAAAAAGGGACCACATTCTTTGTCAAAATACCAATAAACAAGTAAAGATGCTTAAAGCGGAAAATTTAGAATTTTATTACAATCCAAATCAACGATTTAATATTCCTGACATTAACCTTTCCCCAGGAGGGCAATTGCTGATTCTTGGAAAATCAGGAAGTGGCAAGACCACTATTTTGAACATGTTGGGAGGCTTGTTGAAGCCAATTAAAGGAGAAATACTTATTGATGGTACTTCTTTGTATAGCCAGTCAGGTGCTGCATTGGACAAGTTTAGGGGAAGGAATATTGGCATCATTTTTCAAAAGCCCCATATCCTAGCTCCTTTGACAGTGGAAGAGAATTTAAGTTTGGCAAACTTCTTTTCTGGAAAAAGGGGAGACAAGAATGAAACTTTGCTAAAAGAGCTTGGTATTTTTGACAAAAGGAAAGCTAAAGTCAATACCCTTTCTGAAGGGGAGGCCCAGCGTGTTTCGATTGCCAGGGCATTGGCCAATTCCCCAAAAGTCATTTTGGCAGATGAACCTACTGCAAGCTTGGATGACGAAAATGCTTCAAATGTGGTGAAATTACTGAAAGAGCAAGCGGAAAAATTCAAAGCTGTTCTCATTATCGTCACGCATGACCAGCGGGTGAAAGATCATATTTCAAACCAAATAATTATGGGAGGTGAACTATGAACATGTTTAAGTTAAGCTGGAAATACCTCACCGCTAAACCTTTAAGTACAGGGTTGAATATTTTACTGCTGGCATTGGGTTTGGCTATCATTACAGTGCTTATCCTGATTCAGGATCAATTTGAAAACAAAATGACAAGGGATGCCCAAGGCATTGACCTGGTCGTAGGGGCCAAAGGAAGTCCCTTGCAACTGATTCTATCCAGCGTATATCATATAGATTTTCCTACTGGAAATATTGACATGAATGATGCGATGGCGCTCTCCAAAAACAGATTGGTGAAGAACATCATCCCAATGGGATTAGGTGATAATTATCAGGGCTATCGGATCGTGGGCACTAATTATGATTACATCGATCTTTATTCAGCAGAGATGGGAGAGGGTGAATTATGGAAGAAGCCGTTTGATGTAGTACTTGGTCATGAAGTAGCGATGAAATTGGGGTTGAATGTTGGGGATAATTTTGTGGGCTCTCATGGAATCGGCAGTAGTAGCCATGAACATGATGAGCATCCTTACATCATTACCGGCATTTTGACGCCAATGGGGAATGTTCTGGACAAACTGATTTTAACCAGTATTGAATCGGTATGGTATACCCATGATGAAGGTCATGATCATGATAAATTTGAAGCTGATGTGGCCCAAAGAGGTTTCCCTGAAACAGATGAAGACAGAGAAGTTACTTCTTTATTGGTTCAATACAGAAATCCTATGGCTGCTGTTCAATTGCCAAGATTTATCAACAGTAAGAGTGCTTTACAAGCAGCCTCACCTTCATTTGAAATTTCCAGGCTATTTGAATTGTTGGGAATTGGTGTCAAATTGATTCAGGGGCTTGCTGTGGTGATCATTGTGATAGCAGGTCTAGGTATATTTATTGCATTATTTAATTCACTGAAGGAAAGAAAATATGATCTTGCTGTGATGAGGACATTGGGGGCCTCAAGTGGGCAGTTGTTCCTGCATATCGTATTGGAAGGCGTCATCTTAACCGTATTAGGTGCACTGGTTGGAATATTGATGGGGCACCTTTTTCTTGCCATTGTCGTTATGCAGAATGAGCAAGGTGCAATCAGTGGTTTAAGTGCTCTGGTCTTTTTACAACAGGAGCTTTGGATCATTGCTTATGCTGTCATAGTAGGAGTTCTTGCCTCTCTTATCCCTGCATGGAACGCTTATCAAACAGATATTGCCAAACAGCTTACCAAATCATAACTTTGATCATTGATAAACATAGAAAAAATTAAGTTTCATGATATTTAAGAAAATTACATTAGCATTAGTATTAGCCTTAATTGGTTCTGTTGCTCTTGCCCAGACCTCACCAAATGTTTGGAGAGACCTTTCTGAAGTGACTTATAAAATCGGTCAGGATGAATTTGGAGAATTGTATATACCTGTATTCAGTGATAAAATCAAAAAACTAGAAGGTAAAGTAGTGGAGGCAGATGGTTATATCATTCCTTTTGAAGGAATGTTTAAGCCAGAACATATCATCTTATCTTCCCTTCCTTTGGCAGAATGCTTTTTCTGTGGATCAGGCGGTCCCGAAACGGTCATGGAGGTAATGATGAAAAACCCGATCAAGTATACTTCCAAAAGGGTAAAAGTGAGAGGGAAACTGACTTTGAATGATAAGGATCCTGAAAAGTTGATGTATATCCTTAAAGATGCTGAACTTTTGACCAATTAAAAAAAGCTCCGTTCTCAAACGGAGCTTTTTTGTTCCATGGCTTCAAAAGCAGTTAAAAGCTTTTTGGTCCTAGGGCCAGGATTTCCTTTTCCTATTTTAAACTCATTGATTGATGTGACAGGAAGGATTTTTTTTGTTGTACTGGTCATGAAAACTTCGTCCGCTTCCAGCAATTCAGATAAAGTAATTTGTCTAATTTCTGTGTCCGGAGCTAATTCCAATACGCGTTTTCTTGTAATTCCGTGAAGTATATGTTTATCGGGAGTTGATATTTGCCCGTCTTTCACAATGAAAATATTAGACCTAGAACTTTCGGAAATTATATTATTCAGGTGGTAAATAACATCTTCAGCGCCTTCTTTTTTCCAGGTAGCACTGTGCCATACCGGGAGGGCATAATTGGTGGTTTTGATGTCAGCTATTGCTCGGACATGTTCCAAAGCCAATAATTTCACACCCTTTTCATACTTTTCTTTTGCGGGGAAGTCCAAATCCTCACAGAAAATGAAAAGAGAACCTTTTGTTGGACTGAAATGGTTCTCAGATACGCCTCCGGTTAGGACCATTCTGATTCCTCCTGCTTCTAAGTCATTTTTTGCAATGAGCTCATGAATGATGGATCTGAGCTCCTCTTTGTTTAAGGTTAAAGAAAGATGGGTTTTTTCAGCAGATCTGATAAACCTGTCCAAATAGTCATTGAGAAAAAGAGGCCTGTAATTGAAGGTTCTGAAAAAATCAAAGATTCCATATCCTCTTATCAAGCCTATGTCCATAGGATGTATGCTCGCTTTTTCAGCTTCGATAATTGTGTCGTTTGCAAAGCAAAAATTTTTCATAATCAGCGTTACTTGATGTGTTTTCAAAAATACATATTCCCCAGGAAAAGAGGGTGTGTTTTTTTGAATCTCAAAATATTTTTTAAACAGATGAAATGTTAATTATTTCAATCAAAAACTGTATAATTTATAGTTAAAAATTAAGTATTGGGTACCTAAGTCATTTTTTTTAATTAATATTGCATATCAATTAATGAGAAAGCCTTGGGTTATGAAGTTTGTTTTTAAAAATCTTTTAGTTTTTTTCTTGTTTGCTACTGTTTCCTGCCAATCTGAAAAAAAAGATGAAGTTGGGGATTTGAAAGAAGAAGTTATAGCCATTCATGATGAAGTTATGCCCTTGATGGGGGAATTGAAATCATTGAAGAAAGAAGCTGATACTTTGGCTGAGCAGTTGAGTATGGAAGATTCTGTCATGCATCAGGAACGTATACAAGAATTAAAAGCACTTTCCAAGCAGCTTGATCAAGCCTTTGAAGGTATGTTTATTTGGATGAGGCAATTCAAGGCCCCTGAAGAGGACATGGAAAAATCCGAAGCGATTGAATACCTGAATGAACAGAAAGTAAAGGTTGAAAAAGTAAACAAAGATATCAAAGAAGCTTTGGCAACGGCAAAACAGGAACTTGATGAAATTTAATCCTTTTGTTCAAGGAATTCAGCCACTTTGTTGGCATCTATAACACCTTCACTATTACCCCATATATTGTAGAGATAAGACATAATTCTTGCTATTTCCAAATTGGTAAGTGTTGGATTGGCAGGCATAGGCTGGTTGTAGATGATGCCATTGACGGTTATTTCTCCTTGTTGGCCATACTTGATGATACGGGCCGTCCTAGCCATGTCTTCAGCCAAATAATCTGAATTTTTAAGAGGAGGGATGAGCTTTCCCAGTCCAGTACCATCTTGTTGATGACAGTTCGCGCAATAGGTGTCATAGAGGTTTTTGCCTTCTATGGCATACTGTAATACTTTGGTGTCTTTAATGGATGCAAGAGTCAGCTCTTTCTTTTCCTGCTTCGAATCACAGGAAAAGAAAATCATCATTATACTTCCAAGCAGCAATAAATTTCTATTCATTATTTATTGAGCAGTTTTGGAATATCATTCATCAATCTATTGACATGGTCTTCCATGGTGCCATCATATACGCCTCTGATTCGGCCTTTTTGATCTACCAGCACAAAAGCACCTGAATGCAATATTCCTCCCGGCTCATTTTTGTCTTCCATAGCTGTAGTCAAGTAGCTAGTTTGGCCGATTTCAAATATTTTTTCCTGGTCACCTGTAAGGAAGTTCCAGGTTTTGTCATCTTCCACCCCAATTCTGGCAGCATAATCTTTCAATAATTCTGCCGTGTCGTGCTCTGGATCCAATGTATGGCTCAAGATCATAAAATCTGGTTCATCCTTGAATTTCTCAAATACTCTGAGCATTTGGGTTTTCATAATCGGACAAATGGTAGGGCAGGTAGTGAAAAAGAAATCCGCAACATATACTTTTCCGGAAGTTGTGGAATTGGTAATTTCCTCGCCTTCCTGATTGGTAAATGAAAATTCAGCTATCTTATGGTAAACAGTATCTGCGACCACCTTTCCTTCCATTTCAAATTCGTTGATGTGCCAATTTCCAAGAATTGGTAAGGATTTATTAGTGTCTTCATCATTGGTTTTTTGAGAACATGACCAATTGGAAAAGACTATTGTCAATGTCAATACAATGAATGCTAAAATATTCTTCATGTTTTTGAACGGATTATTCATTTCCTTTTTCTCTAATCTTTTTGTACCATTTAATTCCCAACATCATCAAGATGCTAAGTGCTAGCAACCCTGCTATTCCCCAGACAACACTTATCAGGCTTTTTAGCACGATGAGGAATACAATGGCAAACAGTAGAACGGTTGCGACTTCATTCCACATTCTTAACTGTGTAGACGTCCATTTTGCTTTTCCGCTTTGCAAATCTTTATAAATTTTATGGCAAATAAAGTGATAAATGTACAATAGAAGCACAAATCCTAATTTGGCATGCATAAAACCCAACTGCATATAACCCCATCTGTAGAAAAGAACGCCAAAGCCAAAAATCAAAGTGAGGATTGCCGATGGCCAGGTAATGATGTACCAAAGTCTTTGGGCCATAAGATTCAGCTGCGGACTGAGGATATTTTTTTCGTATTCAGGTTTTTCCAAAGCCTCGGCCTGATAAATAAATAATCTTACAATGTAGAATAAGCCTGCAAACCAGGTGATAACAAAGATGATGTGCAGTGCTTTGAGATATTCGAAAGCCATCTTGAAATTTTTCTCCTAAATTAAGGCTTTAAATCTAAACTTTCTTCAGATATGTCTACCCGTTATGTGTTTTATGCCTTGATTCTTGTTGTCGCAGCTATTATGATCTGGATTATTTCTGAAACGGTTACCCAGCCAGGTATTTCAGATTTGGAGGGTGAGTTTGAAGAGTTGGCCTTTTATCGGAATGAAAATAATACTGGACCTATCGTGAGGATTTATGCGGTATATGCATCTGATACCCTTTGGGATCAAATGAAGTCCTATGGAGAATTCATGCCTCATACCAAATATGGTAATACAAGGGTTTATTTTTTTAATTCCAAAAAAAATGCGCCAAATGCACTTCGTTCTAATGAACCGAATTTTGACGAGGTTTATAATTCTTCCTGTATAGGGTTTTATGAAAAATCCTCAATGGGGCAAGAGCGGTTTGTGAAGTACCCTTTTAGATAAAAATGTCTAATTTTAAAAATCAGAATCTAAAGATAAGAACTTGAAGAAGAACCGTCTTTCTGTAGAAGAATATATCCAAGGGGTAATTGATAGGGATAGGGTAATCCTGAGCAGGGCTATTACATTAATTGAAAGTACACTGCCATCAGACCAAAAGATTGCTGAAAAAGTAATGGAAGGGATATTGCCACATTCTGGCAAATCCATCAGGATAGGGATTACTGGGGTACCGGGTGTAGGGAAAAGTACATTTATTGAAAGCTTTGGAAAGCTTCTTGTCGAAAAAGGACATCAGTTGGCAGTATTGGCGATTGATCCGAGTAGCCAAAAATCCCACGGAAGTATATTGGGAGATAAGACCAGAATGGAGAGTCTTGCTGCTGACAAGAGAGCCTATATTAGGCCTAGCCCTGCAGGATCTGCACTTGGGGGGGTTAGTGCGAAGACAAGGGAATCTATGCTCTTATGTGAGGCAGCAGGCTATGACGTGGTGCTGATTGAAACAGTTGGTGTGGGGCAGTCGGAAATTGCGGTTAAAGGAATGGTGGATTTCTTTTTATTGCTGATGCTGGCCGGTGCAGGAGATGAACTTCAAGGGATTAAGAAAGGGATAATTGAAATGTGTGATGCCTTGATCATCAATAAAGCCGATGGCGAAAATGTGGAAGCAGCCAAAAGAGCCAAAAGAGAGTATGCCAACGCCTTGCATTTGTTTCCTGCTAAGGAAAACGGTTGGTACCCAAAAGTGAAAGTGAGTTCGGCCATTGCCAAAACGGGCCTGGAGGAAATCTGGGGCATGATTGAGGAATTTAAGGGTAAGATGCTGTTCAATGGTTTTTTTGAAGAAAACAGGCAAGATCAACGAATCAACTGGATGCATGACCATATCCGCTTTCTGTTGGAAAGCAGGTTTTATCAGGACGAACTCATCAAAGGGAAAATTGATCAGGTGCTTCCTTTGATTAAATCAGGTCAGCAATCCGCAATTGCCAAAGCAAGGGAGTTGGTGGATTTATTTGTCCTCAATCAGATAGGTAGGGGTTCATGAAAAAAGTAAAGTTCCTTTAATATTTATTGAGGCAGTTTTTCAAAGAAAAATAGAAATCAGCTAGCGTTAAACAAAAAAATGCGATCAATAAGATCGCATTTTGAATTTCTTTTTGAGGTCATTGACCGAATTCCTGAAGGCGGTGTCAGTTTCCATGAGGTCATTGACTGTCTGCACGGCATGGATTACCGTACTATGATCTCTGCCGCCAAAATGGTATCCGATGGATTTCAAAGAATGGTTGGTAAATTCCTTTGAAAAATACATCGCTACCTGCCTTGCCGTTACGATTTCTTTCTTTCTGGTTTTGGCTTTCAGATCGTCAATTTTGATTTCAAAATAATCAGAGACTGTTTTCTGGATAAAATCAATACCTACCTCAGTTTCAATGTCCTTGACGATATTCTTCATGATGGTTTTCGCCAAAGCCAAGTCTATGTCAACTCTATTGAGAGAGGCATGGGCGATGAGGGAAATCATAACCCCTTCCAATTCGCGGACATTAGTGTCCACGGTATAAGCCAAATATTCGATGACGTCGTCCGGGATAAATATCCCTTCGGATTGCATTTTTCTTTTAATAATTGCCACCCTTGTTTCAAAGTCTGGCATTTGAAGATCTGCAGTCAGTCCCCATTTAAATCTTGAAAGTAATCTTTCTTCAAGGCCTTTCAGGTCTTTTGGGGGACAATCTGAGGTCATGATGATCTGCTTTTTATTTTGATGGAGATGGTTGAAAATGTGAAAGAACATCTCCTGAGTTCTATCTTTTCCCGCCAAAAACTGAATATCGTCTATGATCAAAACATCTACCTGCATGTAGAAATTTGTAAAGCTTTTCACGTTACCATCTTTGATGGAGTCCATGAATTGATTGACGAATTTCTCAGAGGAGACGTACAGTACAAATTTATCTTCAGGTCCGTTTTTAATTTCGTTGCCGATAGCTTGCACCAAGTGTGTTTTGCCAAGCCCAACCCCACCATATACCATCAAAGGATTGAAAGAGGTGATGCCTGGTTTGGTGGCTACAGCAAAGCCGGCCGATCGAGCAAGTCTGTTGCAGTCCCCTTCAATGTAGGTGTTGAAAGTGTAGTTGGGATTTAAATTGGATTGCAATAGCATGTCACTATTCAATGTTTGCATATCGAATGGACTTTTGCTTTCCGCTGCGGCTACTGCTTTTTTTGGATTAGTGGTGCCTGAATTCCCTTGCGGGTAACTGACCACGTATGGTTGATTTTGGGAATTCCCTCTATCCACCACCACGGCATACTCTAATCTTCCATTTGGACCTAAGGTAGATTTGATGGCTAACTTTAAAACCTGAACATAGTTATCTTCCAGCCATTCATAGAAAAATTGACTAGGTACCTGGATTGTGAGGCTGCTTCCCTCTAGACGTACAGGGTTTATTGGTTTAAACCAAGTCGAAAAACTCTGCTCATTGACGTGCTGTTCGATTACACGCAAACATTCACTCCAAACTGCATTAGCCTCTGAACTCATTTGGTACTTTTAGTAAATCGCTTAAATATTAGTGTTTTAGATCTTAACCCTGCATTTTCTGGGGGCATCAAATTTGGGGAAAATATATTTAAATAAAAAATCAAAATAGGCTTGACTTTCTAATAAATAAGTAAACTTTTGGTACTCGCATAATTTATTTTGTGCTCTTTACTAAACACAAAATCTATTTTTCCTAGACGGGTTGCGGCAGTACCTACCTGATGTATTAAAGTTTTGTGGCCTTCTTGATTTTCCACTGTTGTTGGTGCTTCTAGAAATGTGTGTGTATGTCCACCTATAATAAGGTCAATTCCACTGACTTGGCTGGCAAGTTTCAGGTCGTCCATTTTATTGCTTTTGTATGAATAGCCCAAATGTGAAAGACAAATAATCAAATCACACTTTTTGTTTTTTAAATCTTGAACCATTTCATGAGCTATTCCAACAGGGTCCAAATATTTTGTTTCTTGGAAGTTTTTCCTGCCTACTAATCCCTGCAATTCAATGCCTATTCCAAAAACACCTATACGAATTCCTGATTTTTTGAAGATTTTGTAGGGTAAGGTGTGGTTTTTGAGAATGGTTCGGGAAAAATCATAATTGGAGCATATGTGAGGGAAATCTGCATGCGGCAATTGGTTCAAAATTCCTTCCAACCCGTTGTCAAACTCATGGTTGCCCAAAGTAGAAGCATCGTACCCCATTTTACTCATCAATTTGAACTCCAGTTCACCTCCATAAAAATTAAAATATGGGGTGCCTTGGAAAACATCCCCGGCATCCAAAAGCAGGATATTGTCTTGTTCTGTCCTTATTTGACCGACCAATGTGGCGAGTTTGGTCATTCCGCCTTGATCGGCAAACCTTCCTCCATCATTTGGGAATGGTTCTATTCTGGAGTGCATGTCATTGGTGTGGAGAACGGTGAGTGTTTTTCCCTTTGAAAAGAGATCCTCTGCCATGATGGGATTCCCAATGGAAAGTGCAGCGCCAGTCAAAAGACTGTGTTTGATGAAATCTCTTCTTTTCATGTTATTTGAAATTTTGTCTTCCCTCAATTTGTGCTGAAATGATTTCTCCTCTTGAAGTCCTGAGCTTAATTCTATCTATCAACAATTCTCTCAAAAGAATTGTAGACTGTTCTTTTCTAGGTAAATCAGTAAGCATATCCATACCATCCCCTCCATTTGCCAAATAATCATTTACAGCAAGTAAGTAGGTTTTGCCTTCTTCTACTTGCTTTCCATTGACCAAGAGTTTGGTCAGTTCTTCACTTTGGGATTCTATGTACAGGCCATTAATGCCCAGAATTTTTGTCTGGGCAGCAAATTCAGCTAGATTTACTACTTGTTCTGCGTTAAGCTCTAGCACATAGAGGTAGTTGTCAAATGGGGAAATTTCAAAAATATTTCCTAGTGTAATATTGCCTTTTGGGAGGGTATTCCTGATGCCTCCATTATTGATAATGGAAATGTCTATGTTGTAACCAAAATACTCTTCTGCATATTCCTTTTGCAGGTCAGCCACCAAGTTTCCTATTGGTGTTTCACCTGTCCCTGTTTTTAGAATGGTCTCCTTTGTTTGACCGATAACCGAATTCATTTCGGCCTCAAGTTTAATCTTATAAGGCGCAACAAAATTTCTAAGGTTTGGGTCTTCCTTTATCTCTGATCCTAAAACAAAAAATTCTGTATTTGCAGAACTGTAAATTTTGGGGCTGCATTGGGAAAGCAAAAACAATCCCGTGAGGAGGACTAAGCTGTATGCAAATTTATTTTTGGTCATGTTTCAAATTGCTTCAAATAATGGGTTTTAAAACTTCTACCTCTTATTTTTGGTCAATAAAGATAGCTTATAATCCCTAATCGCTAAGTGCAACTGGGAGAAAAAGGTTTATTCTTTAACTTACTAAAATATAAACCCAATATGAATAACAGCCTTTTTGATGAATTTCAACAAGTAACTAAGGATGACTGGGTCCGACAGGCTATAAAAGACCTCAAGGGTAAAGACTTTGAAAAGGAATTGGTTTCCAAAACTTTAGATGGGATTCAGGTCCAACCTTTTTACGCTAAGGAAGATTTGGAGGGATTGGATCTGGTGAAATCTTACCAAAATCAAGTAAATCCCAAGTCCCATGTTCCGGGTCTTCCTCCGAGGAACTGGTCCAATGTATTTTCTGTATCGGTTAAGGATGAGAAATCGGACAATAGGGAAATTTTGGATGCATTACAAAATGGTTCAGACGCCTTATTGCTCCATTTGGAAGGGGATGAGAATTTAGATGATTTGTTGAAAGGAGTGGGCTTAGAATATATTCAGATTTTCCTTCAACCGGTAGGGGATGCATTAAAAGTGGCGAAGTTGTTTGTTCAATGGTTGATCAAGAATAACCTCTTGCCTGAAGGGATTCATGGAGCCCTTTTATTTGATTTTTATGCTGAACTGTTGGTAGCTAAGAGGCCGATTGATAGAATTGTCAGTGAAGCCAAACAGCTTTTGGAAATTTTTAAGCCATTTAAAGGATTCAAGGTTTTCTCCATTAATTATGCTTTTTATCATAATGCCGGGGCTAGTACCGTGCAGGAATTATCTTTTGCAACTGGAGCGTATATTGATCTGTTAGATACTTTAACTGAATCAGGATTAAATGCACATGAAATCTTTGAGAAAACTGTTCTGCATACCGCTATAGGCTCTTCTTATTTTGAGGAGGTCAGTAAGCTACGGGCAATGAGGATTCTCTTTCATCAGCTAGGACTGTTATACGGCGTAAATATTCATCCAGAGGAGATTTTTATATTTTCAGAAACCAGCAGTTGGTCGAAATCTCCATTTGATGTCAATACCAATATGTTGAGGAATACCACTGAAACCATGTCTGCTATTCTAGGGGGTACATCTGCTCTATTGGTCAGACCTCATGATGAGGTGAATGGGCAGGAAAACTCATTTTCCAAAAGGATGGCACGCAATATTTCCAATATCCTGAGAGAAGAAAGTTACATGGATAAAGTAGTTGACCCTGTAGCAGGTAGTTATTATCTGGAAAGCATGACCTTTGAAATTTTGAAGATGGTCAAAATGAAGTTGGAAGAAATTGAGGTTAAAGGTGGTTGGTCCCAGCTGTATTTTAATCACTCAATTCAGCGGGAAGTAAAAGCTGTCCGGAAATCACGTCAGGAAAGCATTCTTGAAGGGGCAAAGGCAAAAATAGGTTCGAATAAATATCGGTTGAATGAAGAAGAATCAACCGCATTTGCTTCGAAAGAATTATCCGAACAGGAATGGATGCTGTTGGCAAGCAGAGAAACTATTTTGTTAGAATCTTCTAAAACTTTGAAGTCATGAGACCCCAAATAAATCAACTAAACATCGATTCAAATCATCATAAATTTTCTGAAGAGCAGGAGGTTTGGGAGACAGCAGAAAAGATTGAAGTGCCACCTGTAATCAATCAGGAAAAAATACAAGCTTTAACGCATCTTGAATTCTCTGCTGGAATTCCGCCCTACTTAAGGGGTCCATATTCTACGATGTATGTAATGCGTCCATGGACCATCAGGCAATATGCAGGATTTTCCACAGCGGAGGAGTCCAATGCTTTTTATAGGAGAAATTTGGCTGCCGGGCAA
This sequence comes from Fontibacter flavus, assembly GCF_042432905.1. Taxonomy (NCBI): domain Bacteria; kingdom Pseudomonadati; phylum Bacteroidota; class Cytophagia; order Cytophagales; family Cyclobacteriaceae; genus Fontibacter; species Fontibacter flavus. The sequence continues at coordinate 65,824 of NZ_JBHLWI010000041.1, forward strand.
AAAGGGCTTTCAGTAGCATTTGATCTGGCAACTCACCGGGGTTATGACTCTGACCATCCAAGGGTGGTAGGAGACGTTGGTAAAGCAGGTGTGGCGATTGACTCTGTTTTGGATATGAAAATCCTATTTGACGGGATTCCTTTGGACCAAATGTCAGTTTCCATGACCATGAATGGGGCTGTGATTCCTGTTCTTGCATTTTTTATAGTGGCAGCTGAAGAGCAGGGGGTAAGACCGGAGAAATTGAGTGGGACTATTCAGAATGATATTCTGAAAGAATTCATGGTCAGGAATACCTACATCTATCCACCTCAGCCGTCCATGCGTATTATTGCGGATATTTTTGAATATACTTCGAAAAACATGCCCAAGTTCAACTCCATTTCTATTTCCGGCTATCATATGCAGGAGGCTGGTGCTACAGCGGAACTGGAATTGGCTTATACTTTGGCTGATGGATTAGAATACCTGAGGACAGGGATTGCGTCAGGACTTGATATTGATGATTTTGCACCAAGGCTTTCATTCTTTTGGGCGATTGGCATGAATCATTTTATGGAAATAGCCAAAATGCGGGCTGGACGATTGCTCTGGGCTAAGATTGTAAAACAATTCAATCCAAAAGATTCAAAGTCCTTGGCATTGAGGACACATTGCCAGACTTCTGGCTGGTCTTTGACCGAACAGGATGCCTTTAACAATGTCACAAGAACAGCAGTGGAGGCAATGGCTGCGGCACTTGGACACACCCAATCATTGCATACCAATTCCTTTGATGAGGCCATAGCACTACCTACTGATTTTTCAGCAAGAATAGCCAGAAATACCCAGTTATACCTTCAGGAAGAAACGGGGATTACGAAGGTGGTAGATCCTTGGGGAGGATCCCATTATGTGGAGTACCTCACAGATCAATTGGTGAAAAAAGCTTGGGCTTTGATACAGGAGGTTGAATCCTTGGGAGGTATGGCCAAAGCTATTGAAGCAGGAATTCCAAAAATGAGGATAGAAGAAGCGGCAGCCAGGAAACAGGCGAGGATTGATAGTGGAAAAGACATTATTGTCGGAGTAAACAGGTATCAAACTGATGAGGATACATCGTTTGATATCCTAGAAGTAGATAATAATGCTGTCAGGATTTCCCAGATCGAGCGTTTGAACCGCATGAAGGAGGAAAGGAATCAGGAAGAAGTAGAGAAAGCCTTGTTTGAAATCACGATGGCCGCAAAAACTGGCAGTGGGAATTTATTGGAGTTGGCAGTGGATGCAGCTAGAAAAAGAGCTACTTTAGGAGAAATATCCGATGCCATGGAAAAGGAATTCGGAAGGCATAAGGCAACTGTCAAATCTATATCAGGCGTGTATTCAGGAGAAGCAAAAAGTGACAAGAGTTTTAATGAGGCCAAAGCCTTAGCGGATCAGTTTGCGGCTCTGGAAGGTAGAAGACCAAGGATTATGGTGGCAAAAATGGGTCAGGATGGTCACGATCGAGGAGCTAAAGTGATCGCAACTGGCTTTGCTGATCTTGGATTTGACGTGGATATCGGGCCGCTTTTCCAGACTCCCGAGGAGGTAGCCATGCAGGCGGTGGAGAATGATGTCCATATTGTTGGTGCGTCTTCCTTGGCCGCTGGGCATAAAACCTTGGTTCCTGCTTTGATTGAGGAACTCAAAAGACTTGGAAGAGAGGATATCATGGTGATTGCTGGAGGGGTGATCCCTCCGAAAGATTATGATTATTTATATCAGGCGGGAGTGTCTGCAGTCTTTGGGCCAGGCACTATCCTGTCTAAAGCGGCCATTGAAATATTGAATAAATTAATGGAGGCGTAGTTTGCCTCTATTATTTTTTTAAATTGAAAACATGAAATCGATTACTTTAATTTTTGATGATGAGCTATCTGAGGAGGTAAACAAAAAGATTATTCCGCTTTTTGAGAACCACCTAAAGATTACTGTTCCTTATTCTAAATGTAAAGATTTTGCATTTGGGGAAAATGAATTTTTGGTCTTCTATATTTCTGATCAGCAATTCAGAGACTTGATCGAGACAGTAATTGAAAAGCATTTAAAGATGGGTTTTCTTCCCCATCCAAGGCTGGAAGAAGTTGCTCAGGGTTTCGGTGTGTCTTCAAGTCTTGAGGTTGGGGTCGAAAATATTTTACAGACTGAAGAAACTGTGGAGATGGATGTTTTGTATGCAAATGGACAGCCTGTTTTCAATTCCATGGCAATAGGCAATACTTTCAGTCTACTACATGCAGGTGATTTAGGGAAGAAAGGGTTTTTTAAATATTTTTTTCACTTAAAAATATTTTTCTCTACGTTGAAGCGGGCAAAGTTACATGATCTCAAATTAAATTGGTCAACCGAATCTTCGGAAAAAAGGGAAAAGGACCTTGAAACGGCAATATTGGGTATGGTAGTGGTTCAGCATGGTAAAAGTTCCATTCTTTCAAGGAGAGTACTCGAAGATTCAGACCCAAATGATGGGATGATGAATTGCCTTATTTTGGCGCCTCAAAGTATTTGGGAGGTCCTTAAATTCGGACTTTATAATATTTTTAAGTCTTCCAAAAGCCAGAAATTACCTAGTTATGTAGCGCATTTGAAAACTGATAAGGTTTATGTTTCCAGTAAACAGAATATTGATTTTGCAATTGACAATATATTGATCAGTGCTAAAGAAATCGTTTTGGAGGTTAAGCCCAAACAAATTAATGTAGTACCCGGAAAATTTTTACTGACAAAAAGAGATGTTGATACCAAAAGAATAATCAAGGTTCAAAACCTGCCTCAAGGTGAATTGAGGTATGAACTTTTACAGCGAAATCTACCATTGACCAATCATGCAACGGCTGAAGAGTTTAAATGGTTGTTTACTATATTACGTGAAAATTCCCGTCTGAATTCGAGCTATTTGGTTCTCATGGCATTGGCGACAATAATTGCCACATTTGGACTTTTCGGTAATTCAACACCAGTTATCATCGGTGCGATGATCTTAGCACCTTTGATGGCTCCGATTATTTCATTGGCTATGGGTGTTCTCAGGCAGGATCAAAACCTGATCAAAAACAGTTTTATTACCATTGGTGTTGGGATGGCATTGGGTTATGTGTTTGCGATCCTAATCACTTGGTTTACGCCATTAAACTCCCTTAATAGTGAAATCCTTGCCAGAATCAGGCCTAACCTACTGGATTTGGGAGTTGCCGCTGCATCTGGAGTGGCTGGAGCTTATGCCCATGCCAAGAAAGAAATTGCCAAAACGTTGGCGGGGGTAGCGATTGCAGTAGCTTTGGTGCCCCCTCTTGCAGTATCTGGAATAGGTTTTGGCTGGGGGGATTGGTCTGTTTTCTGGGGAGCCCTACTTTTATTGGGGACTAACCTGGCAGGAATGGTACTGGCAGCAGCCTTGACATTTTTGGTTTTAGGTTTCAGTCCTTTCAGATTAGCGCAAAAAGGTCTGATGATTTCACTGTTTTTTGTTGCCTTGATCAGCGCTCCATTGGCCCTAGGATTTACTGAAATGGTGAAAGAAAATAAACTTATCCAAAAACTGGCTGGTCAGGAAATCAAACAAGGTAAATTACGCGATATTCATGTTCTTCAAATGAGCCCAATAAGGTTATCGATGACAGTCGTTTCAGAATCCCCATTGGATATCCACGAACTGGAAGAGGTCAAGCAAGAGATCGAAGCAATTGTTGGAGAAGAGATTGAGATAGAATTGTCAGTGGCAATTAAGTTTTAAGTCTGTCCAATTGCAGGACTTTTTAATAGGATTCTTGAAGCTTCTCTAACTGAAGTTTTTGGATTTTGCCTTTATTGGGATTATTAAATGGCTTGAAAATTATGATGTTATGAATAAAATATAGATGTATATATTAATGCCGTTTAGTTAGTGGTTAATTAACTGAAATTCATTATATTAGAGATATAAAATAAGGCTTCCGAAAGCAGGGAGTGCTGGAAGCCTTAAAACTTTAATTGTAAATGAATTCAAGTTAAA
>NZ_JBHLWI010000042.1:0-48737 GCF_042432905.1 Fontibacter flavus
CATTAGTCGACCAGTATTATACGTGTCAAGGAAAAAATCTAATCAAAAATCCCCAATCATGACTTTAGATTTTCAAAATCAAAAAATTGCAGCATAAAAAAGGCTGCCCTTTTCGGACAGCCCCCTGGATACCATGGATTTAAAATCCATTTTATCGCTTCTCGAAATTGAAAATTTCGAGAAGCGATAAAAAAAACATCAATTTCATCTTAACCTGTTCATGTCCCCCGGATGAAGGAAAGGATTAAGTTTAACCTTACAGACAAAGATTTCTCCCTTCAGTCGATATGACAAGGTTAAGCCTTTACCCATAGCAATCCGCTTGAGTGAGGATAACTTTATTTGAAACAATTAAAAGATGAAGCTGTCCATCAGAAAAAGGATAGATACTAATTACAGCTTTGCCTTGTCACTGCTATTAGATTTTTCTCAACTATTGCGGTTCCAAAGACAAATAAGTTTAATATATCATCTAATTCCGAAATCCACCTTTCGAAATTCCAACTTCTAATAAATACTTTTTTCCTTACCTACGAGCAAATTAAACCGCCACTTCCGCCTTGATATGCGGATGCGGATCGTAATTCAACAATTCAAAGTCTTCGTATTTGAATTCAAAAATATCCTTCACATTAGGATTGATTTTCATGGTCGGTAGAGGTCTCAAGTCCCGGCTTAATTGTAATCTTGCTTGCTCTAAGTGATTACTGTAAAGATGAGCATCACCAAAGGTGTGTACAAAATCACCCAATCCCAAACCACAAACCTGAGCTACCATCATAGTGAATAAAGCATAGGATGCAATGTTGAAGGGTACCCCTAGGAATACATCGGCACTTCTTTGATAGAGTTGACAGGAAAGTTTTCCGTCAGCCACATAAAACTGAAACAAGGTATGGCATGGAGGAAGGGCCATATTGTCCACATCCGCTACATTCCAGGCACTGACGATATGCCTTCTACTATCCGGCTTGGTTTTGATCTGGTGGATCAGGTTTTTGATCTGATCGATTTCTCCGCCCTTTCCGTCAGGCCAATGTCTCCACTGATATCCATAAACAGGTCCAAGATCTCCGTTTTCATCAGCCCATTCATTCCAAATACTGACTTTGTTTTCGTTGAGGTATTTGATGTTGCTATCCCCTTTCAAAAACCATAACAGTTCAATAATGATAGAGCGAAGATGCAATTTCTTGGTGGTGACCACTGGGAATCCCTCTTCCAGATTAAACCTCATCTGATAACCAAACACGCTGATGGTTCCAGTACCTGTTCTGTCTTCTTTCTTTACACCATTGTCCAGGATGTGCTGCATCAAATCGTGATATTGCTTCATGTTTTTAGGGGATTTTATTGATGGCAATTTAGAAATATATGTAAAATAAGGAAAGAGGTTTTATCAAATGCTCAAACATTTTGCAGTCTTTGCTGTATATTTTCATGTGCAAATGTTTGATAAAAGGAAGTCTTTGATAAATCTTGTGTTGGCTTTGTTGCTAACGCTTGCCATTATTGTTTTTCCACCTCCCATAATTTTTGATTATGATTTTGAGAGCTTCTTTCCTCAGGAAGATGAAGAATTGGCGTTTTATCAAAGTTTCAGGGAAGAATTCGGGAATGATAATGACTACTTGTTGATCGCTTTGGGGAATAATGGGAAAACAGTTTTTGAACGGGATTTTCTTCAAAAGGCTAATGGATTGCAGTCAGATCTTGAAAAGTTGGAAGGAGTTGAAAAGATCGCCTCATTGCTTGAGTTGGAATCGCCCATTATCAGCCCATTCGGTGTCAGATACAGGAGATTATTGGATTGGTCCGATGAAGAGATTTTAAGCAGATCCAAAGAGAATATCCTTGAAAGTCAAAAATTCAAAGCTAATCTCATAAGTGAAGATGGGGCATTTATCCTTTTGATCCTGCAACATCAGCAAAGAATCAGCAAAGTAGATGGAGACAGGCTTTTTGCACAAATTGAAACGCTTCTTTCTGCATCAGGTCTTCCTGTGGTTTATACTGCGGGTAAAATAAAAGCACAAGGGGAATTTGTACAGTTGATGCAAAATGAGTTTTCTTTTTTCCTGGGCATTTCTCTGATACTGATCGTGCTGTTATTGCTGGTTATCTTCAGAAATGTTTGGGGGGTAATCATTCCGGTTGTGGTGATTGGGATAGGAGTGATTTGGAGCATTGCGCTTTCACTCTATGTCGGCAAACCATTGGATGTGATGTCTGTGATGCAGCCGACAGTCTTATCAGTGGTTGGATTGGCTGGAATGGTTCATTTTTTCAACCATTATTTGAAGCATCTTAGAGAGGGATTCGATAAAACCGAGGCCATAAAAAAATCTTTTTCCGAACTCTTTATTGCTGTTCTGCTTACCTGCATGACAACTGCAATAGGGTTTATTTCGCTGTATTTGACATCGGTACCTAGCCTTAAGTATTTTGGTTTGTATACTGGTTTTGGCGTATTGTTGATGTTTTTATCGATAATCCTGATTACTCCGGGCCTATTGTATTTAGTGCCGGGATTTGAAAGTGATAAAATTGGGCGATTCACGGCATTTTGGCAGATATGGATGAGGAAGTTCTTGATTTTTGTTTTGAACAATAAAAAGAGGATTGTAATAGGGTTTGCGGTAGTTACAGTTTTGTCTGGGATATCGTTGGGAGGGTTAAAAGTAAACGGCTATATCCTGGATAATTTGCCCATAGATCATGAATTGAGCAAATCCTTCAGTTTTTTTGATCAAAATTTCGGAGGTTCAAAACCTCTGGAGATTGCCTTGGGAAATGGAAAAGCTGCGGAAGACCTTTTGCAGAGAGAAGTATTGTTGGAAATAGATAAATTGGAAAAGTTTGTTCAGGAAACTTTCTCGTCTGCGGCTATCATATCTCCTTTGACCATCGTCAAAGAAATGAATCAGGCCCAAAATTCAGGTAATGAAAAGGCATATAGGGTTCCTTCCCAAGGACAGTTCCCAAGGATGCGTCCTTCCTTGAACATGATCATGGATAAAATGCCATTGAAAGTAATTTCTGATGATCTTCAGTCGGGAAGACTTTCCACAAGGACGGAAGATATGGGGAGTTTGCTTGGGAAGGACTTAAAAATGAAGCTGGAAGATTTTGTGGGAAATCAGATACAGCAAGATTTATTGGAAGTGAGGATTACAGGAACATCCCATTTGATTGATATCAGTCATGAAAGCGTTACCCAACAGATGGTAAAAGGCCTGGGTTTGGCTTTTGCAATTGTGGCCGTCATTGCCGGATTTCTTTTTCGATCGTGGAGGATTTCATTTTTTGTGCTTTTACCCAATATCATACCTTTATTGTGGATGTGTGGGGTGATGTGGTTATTGGGGATTGAATTGAAACTGACCACAGCCATCCTTTTTACAGTTGCTTTTGGTATCGCAGTAGATGACAGCATTCACTTTATGTCCAAGTTTAGGCTAGAATTGGGGAAAGGGAAACCATGGCTATATGCCTTAAAGAGAACATTTCTTGAAACAGGAAAGGCTATTATCCTGAGTACGGTGATATTGGTTTCAGGATTTTCTATACTGATGCTTAGCGAATTCGGAGTAACCTATTATTCAGGTCTATTGATCAGCCTGGCACTCATCTTTGCACTAATGGCTGATTTGATGCTCTTACCTATTTTGTTGTTGTTTTTAGGGAATGTTTGGAAAAAGAAAAAAGCTAATCAATAGTCTCTTCAGGATTGATCTTTTGAAGTGGTTTTTCCCAACTGAAGGAGGCTGAGATAGGGTAGTGGTCTGAATAATCTACTTCCTTGTGGGTTTTGAATTGTAGGGCATTCAAGGGGTTTTCATAAAAAATATTGTCAATCCTCAGGAAGAAAAGTACTTTGTTGTACGTGAAACCAAAGCCTCTTCCGGCCTTTTCAAAAGCATTATTCATATACTTTTTCAAAGTGAAATAGGTATAACTGTAAGGCACATCATTGAAATCGCCAACCAAAATATTGACATATGGGCTGTTTTTCATATGCTCTTCCAGAATGCCCAATTGAGAGGCTCTGACTACTTGACCATTTTTCAGCTTTTTAAGCGTTTGTCTGTAATTTTCCTTAATACCGTCAAGGTTATTGAGGTTTTCTGATTCAATGCTCATGGATTCCAAATGCGCATTATAAATCCTTAGGGTATCTTTATCCACTTTGATGTCCGCAAAAATTACCCCATTATTTCTGCGGGTATCGAATACTTTTCCTTCATTGATGATGGGGTATTTGGAAAAAATGGCCAAGCCATAGGATTTCGCTCGGGGCTTTCCTTCTATAATTTGGTAAGAATATTCATATCCCTGGTCAGTCCCTAAAAGCTTAATGGCATTTCTGGAAGGCGTGGTTGGATCTTGGTAAAATTCCTGAAAACACTTGATATCTGAAGGATTGTCCTGCAGCCATTTGATAATGTTTTTATTGGTTTCCTTGCTGTCTCCGTTGTTTCGAGAATAGGAAAAAAGCGCAACATTATAACTTAAAATGGATAAACCATTTTCATCACTTTGTTCTTTGGGCATTTGAAAAGTAATTCCGACAAATTTCCATCCAGCCAATAGGACAATCAAGGGAAGAATGGCCAATTTTCTTTTCGCCAATACCAAGAGGAAAAAGACAAGAGCATTAATGATCAAGAGAACAGGAATGGTCAAGGTGATCAATCCCACGTAGGGAAAAAATTCAGGTGAAATATAGACACTGTAGAACAGCGCCAATGAAACCAAAAATATAAGGCTGGTAATGAATCTGACCATGTAATAGATTTTACAACACGAAATTAGAAGTTAAACGTCCCCTATGCAAATGAAGATATGGTCATGGGTAAAAATAGAATAAAAAATGAGAATTTATGATTGCTAAACCCAATGATTTGCCTTCGGCCATGATGACTTTTGGATAGTAACTACAAATGGAGAGGATTTTCATGAAAAATCCGAAGCTTTAGATCATTGCCTTTCTAAAGCTTCGGATATAAGACTTTTATTTGATCAGGATCAATTCTTCCTGTGGTTTGATCAGGTATCGAGCCCCATCTTTGGTGACAACAGCTGTTTCTTCCACGGACATGGTTTTGGTGCCGCCATTAGGAAGCTTCCAGGCATGGAATCCATCGAATGCGAAAAGCATACCCTCTTTCAGTGGCTTTACAGCAGTAGGCCTTACACTTGGATCAGGTAACAACCCACCTCCGAGGCTAGGTCCAATATCATGGGCTACATAGCCCACCGGGTGACCTGTACTCCACATGACGGGTTCTGAACCCCTTTCAGCCATCCAATCTCTTTGGGCTTTGTCGACTTGATAGCCTAGTACACCCGGCTTCATGGCAGCAAGGGCAATACGGTTTCCTCCAATTGAAGATTCGAAATAATATTGTACAGAATCAGGTGCTTGTGTTTCTCCTTCTCTCAATACATAAGCGAATCTTTGGATATCAGAAACCCACATATCCCATACCCTGATCCCGAAATCCGTTTGGATAACGTCACCTGGCATGATAACCTTTTCGGTAGCATGAGAGTGGCCTCTATCGGGACCTGAATTGATGTTTGGGTTTTGGTCAGGATGCCATGCATCTGTTACACCGTATTGTTCCATTTTCTTTTTCAGGAATTTGGCCACATCTGCATCTGTGCTTTTTCCAGGGACTACCTGGGCATATGCTTCCACTTGCCATTGGGCAGTCAGTTCTGCAGCTTTGGTCATGATGTCGACTTCAGCAGGAAGTTTGACAGAAAGCCATTCATAAATCAATTCATCAGCTGAGACCAATTTATTGGCCTGTGAACCAAGTGCTTTTTCCAAACTGATTTTCTGGGTAGAACTCAATCCATCTGCCAGTGCATTTTCCTCTGAGTAATTGACAGCTATTTTGGCGAAATTCTTAGATTGGATAAAAGCTGATGCATCTGCTATGGCCGAACTGCCCCTGTCAACAGGGATCACTTCATCATGGATCTTAAGGTCTGCCAGTGCAGTGGCCTCCCCAATCGGTGAGTAAACCACTGATTTTACCGCATTTTGCTCTAAATAGAATAAAAACAAAGCAGTGCCACCAGCATTTTCACCTCCAATGTGATGGGCGATTGGGTCATTGTTGTTTTCTCGGCATACGATAATCCATGCATCCACACCGGCAGCCCTCATGGCTTCAGGAAGCAGTTTTTGGATACGTTCTTTTCTGATTTCAGGCCATGGACTTGGGCCCTCAAAAGGATTTTCAAATGTTTTTTCCACTGCTGCTTGCTCCTGGCAGGAAAAAATTAAGGTTAAAGAAAGCAGGAAAACTAAGCCCGCCATAAAATTGAATTGTTTTCTTTTCATAGAATGTTGGAAATGGTATGTTATTTCAGATATGAAATGTAATGATTTCTGATTGAGAATTAAAAGGCTTTTTGATTCTTGAGAGTTGTTGGCAGGTCATTGTAACAAAATCTTATCTGAAGAAAGTATGCTGATTTGGAATGGCTTTTGTTTGAACAGACAATAAAATTTTATCGATATTGGGAAAATTCATATCTTCGAAATCCTAAAAACAACAACTCTATGAAAAAACCAAACTTGTTGATGTTAGCTGTTTTAACAGCTGGTACAATGTTTTTCTTTGGATGTGGCGGTGAAAAAGCTGCCGAAACCACGGAATCAGTGGAAGAAGTGGCGGAAGAAGTCCAAGCACAAGACCAAAGAACAAGTCCTTTGAGGTCTCTTGAAGGAAATATTGGAGAAACCAAACTGAGAGTTCAATATGGTGCTCCTTCAGTGAAAGGAAGAGTTATCTGGGGTGACCTGGTTCCATATAACGAAGTATGGAGGACGGGCGCTAATGAATCTACGTATGTGGATTTCAGTGCGGATGTGACTGTAGAAGGCCAACCATTGAAAGCAGGCAGATACTCTCTTTTTACCATCCCGAAAGCTTCCGGTAAGTGGACGGTGATTTTCAATTCAGAGTGGGATCTGGAGCATGGACATTTCCAGTATAAGCAGGAAAATGATGTGCTAAGAGTGGAATCTACCCCAGAGTGGGTTTCTGAAAGTCAGGAACAGTTAAGTATTGCCATTGAATCACCTGGAATTGTGGTGAGATGGGAAAAGCTAGTTTTGCCTATAGCAATACAATAATCAGGATTAAGATAAAATCAAGAGAGGCTGCTTTTTAAGGCAGCCTCTTTTTTTTGATTTAAAAAAATTAACCTCTCCATTCAATATTTTTTGATTTTGAGCCTAAAATATTTCAGGTTCAGTTACTGCAGGGAAAAATAGATCGTTTATGGATATCAAAATTACCTTGTGGAATCTTTGTTGAGAAATTCTAATCGGATAAGTGAAAAAATATAGAGAGGTGTTAAAAAAAAGCTGTTTTTATTAATGTTTTTTGAAAGATTTAAGGTGTGTATTGAAGAAATAAGAAAGGCTTGCTTTCTTAAATCCTTTTTTTCAAGCTAATTCCATAATTTGAAATTGGAGCAGAAACCTGGCAGGTTTATAATAATTTCGTGCAAAAAAAGCGATATTAGAGTTAAAACCTGCCAGGTTTTAGAGTGAATATACTTGAAAATTGAACAATTATAATAAGGCTTAAGTCAACTAATTTAGAGAAAAAAATCCTGTCTTTTAAAAATTCAAGTTGTCATCATGTATTTATTAACCAATTCCAAGTAAATTGTTGGTTCCTTAATTCACTCTGAAAAAACATGAGATACATTGCTTTTCTGATATCCTTGGTTATTAGTCTTGCCTTGGGGGTGGTCCTTTCACTCCAAATTGGATCAGTACCTCCTTTAGGCCATCTTCTTGATCCCAATCATGGTTTTTGGCAAAATGCCTATAGCGAAGATGCCCTTTCAAAAGACTATGTAGGATTAAAAAATCTCAGTGCACCTGTACAAGTTGTTTACGACGAACACTTGATACCACATATTTTTGCAGAAAATGACCTCGATCTGTATAGGTTACAGGGATATGTGACTGCGCAGCACAGATTATGGCAAATGGAATTTCAGACGATGGCTGCAGCAGGTAGGATTTCGGAGATTGTAGGTCCCGTGGCCATTGAGTTAGATAGAATGACAAGGAGAAAAGGTCTGGCTTTCAGTGCCGAACAATCGCTTCAGTATCTTCAGGAAAATGACCCCGAAACCATACAATTACTGGAAGCCTATGCAGATGGTGTCAACCAGTATATAGAGGGCCTGTCTAGGGCAAGGTTACCGTTGGAATATAAGATATTGGATTATAGGCCAGAAAAATGGAGTGCCTACAAGTCCTTATTATTACTCAAATACATGGCAGATATGCTGGTAGGGGATAAGGATCTGGAATTTACCAATATGAGGAAAATAATCGGTCAGACACTTTTGGATAAATTGTATCCGCTTTTTCCGGAAGAAAATGATCCTGTAATAGAGGAAGAAAAAGTTTGGGATTTCACCCCGATTACTGTTAACAAACCTGAGGGTTTGGCCTATCCAGATGATGACATCATAGTAGACAATCTTCCACAACCAGAACCCGGAGTAGGATCCAACAATTGGGCAGTTGCGCCTGAAAAGACCAAGAATGGCGCAGCAATTCTGGCAAATGACCCACACCTAAGTTTGAACCTCCCATCCCTTTGGTATGCCATGCAGCTCAGTACTCCTGAGCACAAAACCAAAGGAGCGACATTACCGGGAGCCTTAGGGATTATTTCAGGTTTTAATGAAAACATCGCTTGGGGTGTCACCAATGCGACCAGAGATACTAGAGATTGGTATGCCATTCAGTTCAAAAACGAGGACAGAAAAGAATACTTGTACAATGACCAGTGGATACAAAGCTCTTTTAGGATAGAGGAAATCAAAGTGAAGGGTGAGCCCACTTTCATAGATACAGTAGTTTACACTCATCATGGACCGGTTGTATTTGACCCAACATTTAGGGCTAACCGACAGGATGTGAACTTTGCTTTGAAGTGGACAGCACATTTACCATCTAATGAGCAGAAAACTTTTCTCTTACTCAACAAAGGTAAAAGCCACCAAGATTACCTGCAGGCTTTGAACCACTACACTTCACCTGCCCAAAATTTTGTGTTTGCTTCTAAAACCGGGGACATTGCCATGAAAGTTCAGGGACGTTTCCCTTTGAAATGGGAAGGGCAGGGCATGTTTTTGATGGATGGCAACAATCCTGCATTTGAGTGGCAGGGTTTTATTCCTTTTGAACAGAATCCTGCAACGCTGAATCCTTCAAGGGGATTTGTGTCTTCAGCCAATCAGCATTCTACAGGCCCATCATACCCTTATTTTATGTTTGACAATAGTTTTGAACATTATCGAAACAGAAGGCTTAACCGCCTATTGGGTGAAATGGAAAATATTACGGTCGACGATATGAAGCGTCTGCAATTTGATCAATTCCACCTTCATGCGGCGGAGGCTTTACCCATTATGTTGTCGCTTTTAGAAGAAGGTGAGGGATTTCCAAAAGACGGACAAGAAGAAAAGTATCTAGGTCAATTAAGGGCTTGGAATTACAATACATTCCCCAATCAGGAAGAGCCTGCACTTTTTCAGACCTGGTGGAAACACTTGTATAAATCAATTTGGGTAAAATGGGAAGAGGAAGGAAGGCCTGTAGTTTTACCCAACAAATATCAAACAGTCTTGCTCCTTAGAGATGAACCGGCAAGTGAATTGTTTGACTTTCCTGAAACTGAAAATGTAGAAACAGCTAAAGACTTGGTAAGGGCAGGATTCACGCAGATGGTTGCAGATATCCAAAAATGGGAGGAAGACCATGGCTCATATGAATGGTCTGAATACAAGGGTACCAGCATTATGCACCTAGTTCCCAACTTCAGATCTTTTAGTAGGGAAAAGATATATACTGGCGGCTATTCAGGGATCTTGAATGCCACATCGGAAAGACATGGCGCAAGCTGGAGGATGGTAGTGGAAATGGGAGACCAAATCAATGCCTTTGGAATTTATCCTGGAGGACAATCCGGCAATCCTGGCAGTAAGTTTTACGACAACTTCATCAAATCATGGGCAAACGGAGAGTATGTTGACTTTGGTTTGCGCACGCTTTCTGATCGCGAAAATGTCTTATTCACCACAATATTCAATCAAAAATAAATGGCCAGATTTCTTGTAATGTTATTTATCACTGCCTTGATGGTGTATTTGGTAGGTCAGTTTGTGCCATTTTGGGCATTGATGATTTTGACAGGTTTAATCTCTTTTATTTTGGGATTAAATCCGGGAATGGCTTTTTTTTCAGCAGGTATTGGTTTTGGTTTAACCTGGTTTTTGAAGTCCTTGATGATTGCCATACAGACAGGTTCCGACCTTCCTGTTCAGATGGCGGAATTGATGGGCATTAAGAATGACAACCTGTTGATGTTTGCTACTTTCTTTCTTGGTTTTTTTATCGGTGGCTTTTCAGCTTTGACAGGTTCTCTTTTCAAACGTTTATTTGAAAAGAAGTATGAAGGTGTTTACAGAAAGGGATAGAAGAATTCACTGAAAATTTTATCTTTTTCTTTTTGGTATTATCAAAGAGGTGAGTACTTTTGTTGCTCATTGTGGCATCGCCCTTTTTATGCTGGATTATTTAATTACATCTAAGACCAGGCTCAAGCTTTTGATCAAGTTTTTTAGCAATCCTAAAAACCAGGGACACCTGCGTGGATTGGCGGAGGAATTTGGTGAGTCTACTAATGCTATACGCAAGGAATTGAATCATCTTTCAGAGGCTGGTTTGTTACTAAAATCTGCAGAAAGCAACAAAATTGATTATAAAGCCAACACCGAGCATCCATTATTCACCAATTTGCATGACCTGATCCGAAAATATCTCGGTTTGGATAAACTTTTGGCAGCAGTTTTGGAGAGAATGGGAGATGTTAACCAGGTTGCCCTGGTTGGTGATTACGCCAAAGGCCTTAATTCCGGTAAATTAAACGTGCAGATAACCGGTGAGGACCTCAATGAAGAATATCTGGAAAGACTTTCCGTAAGGATCAAGGAGTTGATTGAAAAGGAGGTTAATTTTCAAATTCAGGAACAGATTTCTGATCCTGAGGCATTGATTTTATATCAAAAATCCAACTGATCCCTGAGGACCAAGTCGGATTCATCTCAATGGATTTTATGCCCGCTAAGCACATAGGAATGTGACTGAGAGGGCGAAGCTGTAACCACGAATTGTTAAAAAAACCGCTAATTACGAGAATTACACAAAATTAATTGAAAAAAGAACAAGAGCTCTTTAAGGAGTTTTTATATGATTTTTAAGAAAGAGACTTATGAAATTGTGGGGGTGGCAATGAATGTGCATAAAGAAATTGGAGGAGGTTTCTTCGAAAGCGTATACCAGGAAGCTTTTGGAATTGAATTGCTTGAGAATAATATACCTTTTGAAAAGGAAGTTAGGTTACAGATTCAGTATAAAGGAAATTTGCTTTCAAAATACTTTATAGCTGACTTTGTTTGTTATCGAAATATATTGGTTGAGTTAAAGTCGTCCACTGCAATAACGGATGAGTACTATGCTAAAGTCATTAATTACTTAAAAGCAACCAGAAAACCTCTAGGGCTACTACTAAACTTCGGTCCAAAGTCACTTGAATTTAAAAGAATAATTCTAGATACTAAAAGTGACGGTTGACACTTTGTGTAATTGCGAGCTCTGCGAGTTCAAATTTTATAATAATTAGCGTAATTAGCGGTTTTTTTCTAAGACGCTAGATACAAGAAATAAGATTCAAGACTTGATTGGTAATGAACTTATTTACTTGTCTTTCAGAGTAAGATAAACTTATTTGACAAAAATTAAATTAGGTGTTAAATCCATTCGCGTCAATCGCAAGCTTTGCGAGGTATAATTCAAAAAAATTAGTGTAATTCGTGTAATTCGCGGTTAAAACAACCTTTTAGAATTTCGCGGTTAAAAATTTCATCCACTCCATGAAAAAACTCCTAGTAGTATTAATTCTTTTTACCTCACATTTGGTGGTTCAAGCTCAATCGCTCTCAGACATTCAAAATATCAAAGTCGATAATTTATCCGACGCACAGATAGAGCAGTTGATCAAAAGGGCAGAGGCGCAAGGACTGAATGAGCAACAGATGCTCAGCATGGCAGCCGAAAGAGGAATGCCTGCAGGAGAAGTGGCCAAACTGCGACAAAGAATCGCGTCATTAAAAAGTGGTGGAGGTTCAGCTCAAAGGCAGCAAGCCACATCAGGAGCAAATCAATTAAGGCAAATTCAGGGTATGCGGTCACAGGATGATATTTTTGATTCCCTGAGAAAATCTGATCCTTATTATGACCTGACACCTAAACAAAAGAAAATTTTCGGTTATACCTTATTCCATAACAGAAACCTGAATTTCAATCCAAGTCTGAATGTTCCTACTCCTCAAGGGTACACTATTGGGGCAGGAGATCAGTTATTGATTGATGTTTATGGTGCATCTCAACAAACTTATGATGTTACCGTAAATCCCGATGGAAAAATTTTTATACCCAATGTGGGGCCGATTCAGGTAGGAGGTTCTACCATTGCAGCAGCTACCGGAAGGATACGGTCGGCCTTGACAAGGATTTATTCCGGAATCGGAGGTAGCAACCCTAATACCTTTATGGATATCCGATTGGGGAATATCAGAACAGTATCCATTTCCATGGTAGGGGAATTGAATAGACCGGGGACTTACACCTTACCTTCCTTTGCTTCCCCTTTCAATGCCTTATTTGCTGCAGGAGGACCAAACGAAAACGGTTCCTTCAGACATATCCAAGTCTACAGGGATAGCAAATTATTGACAGAAATAGATGTTTATGAATTTTTGGTCAAAGGAGAATTTACTTCCCCCATCAACCTAAGGGATAATGATGTGATCATTGTACCGCCTCTTCGCTCAAGAGTGGAAGTTCAGGGGCCTGTGAGAAGAGAAGGGCTTTTTGAAGTAAAAGCAGGAGAGACGGTAGAGCAGCTGATCCATTTTGCAGGAGGATTCAGCAGTCAGGCTTACAGAGAGCGGTTGACCGTAACCCGAAAGACAGGAGCAGAGATGCGGGTGGAAGATGTGGATGCCGGTAATTTTCAGGCCTTTTATCCGCAAGATGGAGATATATATAGAGTAGGGGAAATTCTGAACAGATTTGAAAATAGGGTTCAGGTTACCGGAGCCTTGATGAGGCCGGGGGTATTTGCGCTTACACCAGGTATGGGAATCAGAGATTTGGTGGCAAAAGCAGATGGCTTGAGAGAAGATGCTTTCCTAAACAGGGCCACTTTATATAGGACTAAAGGAGATTTTTCACTAGAAATTGTCCCTGTTGATATCAAGGCTGTCATTAATGGAGAAGCTGAAGACATTGCGCTGAGAAGGGAAGATGTGCTGAATGTCCCTAGTATCTATGACCTAAGAGAAGAATATTATGTGAAGATTTCAGGCGAAGTGAACAAGCCAGGGGCTTTTGCTTTTGGTGAAAACATGACGGTAGCGGATTTGGTGTTGAAAGCAGGTGGTTTTAAAGAATCTGCAACTGCCTCGAAAATTGAAATTGCCAGAAGGGTGAAAAATGACCTTTCAGGTAAATTGGCGGAGATCATCATTTTGGATGTTGATAGGGATTTGAAGGTCAGTGGCACCAGGGCTTTGGAGCCCTTGCAACCATTTGATCATGTAATGATCAGGAGAAGCCCTGGTTTTCAGCGGGAACAATTGGTGAGGGTAGAAGGAGAGGCACTTTATCCGGGCGAGTTTGCCATTGCCCATGCCAATGAGCGAATTTCTGATCTGATCAAAAGGGCTGGCGGTCTCAATCCTTATGCTTATCCTAAAGGGGCGACTTTGATCCGAAGAAATGAATTTTATAAAGTGCCATCAGAAGATGAAATTAAGGCGGAAAACTTGATCAAAGTCAAATCTAATATTAGCAGAGACAGTTTGGATAGGACCGAGTCTGATAAGATATTATTTGAGAGGATTGACCAAAAAATCCTAGAAAGCAGAGAAGAAGACAGAAAGAAAAAACAAAGTTTAGGTGCAGAAGATTTCAGACAGCAGTCTCTTGTGGAATTGGGAGAATCAACAGATGGAATTGGTAAAATAGAAATTAAGGATACTGAGTTGATCGGTATCAATTTGGAATCTATTCTGAGTAATCCTTATGGACCTTCAGATTTGATTTTAAGAGAAGGGGATGTCTTGAGTATTCCAAGGGAATTGCAGACTGTAAGGATGAGAGGAGAGGTATTGTATCCCACTTCGGCGAGGTATAGACCTAATTCCGGTTTCAAACAATATATCTCCAGAGCAGGAGGATTTACTGAAAAATCCAGAAGAGGAAGGTCTTATGTGATTTACGCAAATGGAGATGTGAAGCGAACAAGAAAAATTTTATTTGCAAATATTTACCCAAGTATTGAACCTGGCGCGGAGATAATTGTACCAACCAAACCTGAAAGAGAACCGATGAGTGTTCAGGGATGGGTGGGGTTGGCCTCTTCCTTGGCTACTTTAGCAATTCTAATTGACAGACTGTCTAATTAATTTCCTCAACACCTAATTTTTGATATCAATGACTGAATCAAAACCTTCAAATAATACTGCAGAAGACGAAATAGACTTATTGGCCCTAGCCAAAACAGTTTGGGAAAAGCGAAAGCTTCTTGTTTCCGTCACTGTTTCGTTTATGATTTTGGGATTGGCAGTAGCTATACTTTCGCCTAAAGAGTTCACAGCATCCTCTACATTTATACCCCAAACTTCTGAAGGAAGTAAAGGAGGAGGAAGTTTAGGTGGCTTGGCTTCCTTGGCAGGAATTAATTTGGGGAGTATGGGAGGAAGTTCAGAAATTCCGCCTTCTTTGTATCCAAAAATCGTCTCTTCTGCTTCTTTCAGAAAAGCCTTATTGGAATCCAAAATCAATGTTGAAGGATTAGAAGGAGCGGTCTCATATAAGGAGTATTTTGAAGAAATCTATTCTCCTGGTGTTTTGGGACTCTTAAAACAGTATACCATAGGATTACCTGGAGTAATTATCAAATTGATAAAAGGGGAAGGGACAGAATCTTCAATTGAGACTGAAAATGGGTTTATCAATGTTTCACAAGAAGAATTTGAACATTTCAAAAGGCTTGAACAACAATTAACTGTAACGCCTAATGATAAGGAAGGGTTTGTGTCTATCTCATTTGTTTTGCCAGAACCTTTGATGGCTGCGCAGATGACAAGAATAGCCCAGGAATTATTGCAAAAAGAACTGATTGCCTATAAGATTGGTAATGCTAGAGAGCAGTTAAAATTCACAGAAGAACGCTTTGAAGAGAAAAAAGCTGAATTTGAGCAGATTCAAGCAAGACTTTCAGGCTTTCGTGACCGAAACCAAAATATTGTATCGGCTTCAGCACAAAACCAATTGCAACGCTTAGAGGCAGAATATAATTTTTCATTTAATATCTATACAGAACTAGCCAAACAATTGGAGCAGGCCAAATTGCAGGTAGCCAAGGATACACCTATTTTTTCCATTATCCAACCGGTAACGGTACCCACTGAAAAATCAGCTCCAAAGCGGCCTTTGATCTTGGTGATCTTTACCATTTTAGGATTTATCATTGGCTTGGGCTATGTCTTTGGGTCTGAGTTCCTGAAGGGCGTAAAGGAGCAATGGAATCGGGTTTAGTGAAGATTTCACAAAGACACTCTAAGAAACACAAAACACACAAAGAAGACCTTCATTGCTCTTAGTGATTGCTTTGTGACTCAATTTTCACCAAGATGCTCAAAGAAGCACAAAATTCACAAAGAGATTGTTTTTTTGTTCTTCGTGCTTTCTTCCCCAATGGGAGGTCTTCTTGGTGCCTTTATGTGACAATAATTTTCACTAAGATGCTCAAAGTACCACAAAACTCACAAAGAAGACCTTTAGCGCTCTTAGTGATTCTTAGTGACCCAATTTTCACCAAGCTGCTCAAAGAAGCACAAAATTCACAAAGAGATTGTTTTTTTTGTTCTTCGTGCTTGCCTCCCTTTAGGGAGGATCGCTTTGTGCCTCTTTGTGAAATAATACTCTTGATCTAATAATGGATATTGAAGAAGTAGCTCATATAGTCATCGGTTGTGCCATTGAAGTTCACCGACATCTTGGTCCTGGACTACTTGAGTCCGCGTACCAGAAATGTTTGGCTTATGAAATCAATAAAGCAGGACTTTATGTGCAGGAAGAAATTCTACTCCCATTACGATACAAAGAAATAGATTTAGACAGGGCCTACAGAATAGATTTGATCATTGAAGGAAAATTGATTGTTGAAAACAAAACAGTCGAAACATTGACTGATGTACATATTGCCCAGCTGCTGACTTATTTAAAATTAACGGATAATAAACTTGGGTTACTGATCAACTGGAAGTCCAAAATCCTTAAAGGAAATATCAAAAGAGTAATACTTTGAAGGCTTCACAAAGCTGCTCTAAGGGCCACAAAGCTCACCAAGGATGCACAAAACTCACAAAGAACCTCAAAGCTCACAAAAAATAAAATTTAGTGATCTTCGTGATTCATAGTGCTCTTTGTGACCTAATTCCAAAACCCGCTCAATGACTCACAAAAATACTCAAAAACGATCTTAGTGTACCTTAGTGATTTCTTTGTGATTCTTAGTGACATTAAAAACATTGTAAACACAATAAAATGAAGATTACAGTAGTAGGAACCGGCTATGTCGGTTTAGTTTCCGGTGCCTGTTTTGCTGATGTGGGAATAGAAGTAGTCTGCGTGGATGTAGACCAACAAAAAATCGAAGGTTTGAAAAAAGGGATTATGCCCATATATGAACCTGGACTAGAAGAAATTGTCAAAAGAAATTATGCATCTGGAAGATTGAAATTCTCTACGGACTTAGGAGAAGCTATTCAGGGTTCGCAAGTCGCTTTTATTGCCGTAGGAACTCCTCCTGGAGAAGACGGGTCTGCAGATTTAAAATATGTATTGGCAGTGGCAGATGAGATCGGTCGAAAAATGACTGATTACATGGTGGTAGCTACCAAGAGTACTGTTCCGGTAACCACCGGAGAGAAGGTGAGGGCCAGTATTAAAGCAGCTTTAGATCAAAGGGGGGCGGATATTCCTTTTGCGGTTGCTTCCAATCCGGAATTTTTAAAAGAAGGAGCCGCAGTAGAAGATTTTATGAAGCCGGATAGGATTGTGATTGGAGTGGATGATGAAAGGGCAGAGGAAATTATGAAGCGTCTGTACAAACCTTTTCAGCTGAATGGAGATCGGATCATCTTTATGGACATCCCTTCTGCCGAAATGACCAAATACGCTGCTAATGCCATGTTGGCAACGAAGATTTCCTTTATGAACGACATTGCCAACCTCTGCGAGAAAGTTGGAGCGAATGTCAATATGGTACGTAAAGGTATCGGTTCAGACCCAAGGATTGGGACTAAGTTTATTTATCCAGGAGTAGGTTATGGCGGTTCTTGCTTTCCCAAGGATGTCAAAGCAATTATCAAAACGGGCAAGCAGTATGGCTATGATTTAAAGGTGCTTCAGGCTGTAGAAGATGTCAACGAAGCGCAAAAGCATGTGTTGGTTGAAAAAGTAAAGCAACATTTCGGAGAAGATCTTTCCGGTAAAACTTTTGCGCTATGGGGACTCAGTTTTAAACCCAATACAGACGATATGCGTGAAGCTCCTGCGATTGTGATTATCGATGAACTGATTGCTGCTGGAGCAAAGGTTAAGGGTTATGACCCAATCGCTATGAAAGAAGCCCAGCACATCTATATAGGGGACAAGATTACCTATGCCAAAGATGCTTATGATGCATGTGTGGATGCCGACGCCTTATTGTTGGTCACTGAATGGTCAGAGTTTAGGATTCCTTCTTGGGAAGCGATCGGAAAGCTTTTAAAGAATAAGGTGGTTTTCGATGGTAGGAATATCTATGACAAGAAATACCTCGTAGAACTAGGGTTTGAGCATTATGGTATAGGGATTTAATTACAGTTTTCGTGAAATATAATGCTTATAAAGATTAATTAAATTCAAATAACTATAAAATGTTGAAAAACAAAACGCTTTTAATTACAGGAGGAACTGGATCTCTTGGTAAGGCTTTAACAAGTCATATTTTGCAGTGTCATCCAGAAGTTAAAAAAGTAATAATTTTTTCTAGGGATGAACAGAAACAATTCCAAATGGCTCAGGAATATCCTTCAGATAAATATCCTCAGATTAGATTTTTCATAGGGGATGTAAGAGATAAGGAACGTCTATTGAGAGCTTTTAAAGAAGTGGATTACGTTATTCATGCTGCTGCAATGAAGCATGTGCATATAGCGGAATACAATCCTGAAGAATGTGTTAAAACAAACGTAGATGGTGCTAGAAATGTAATTGATGCCTGTCTTCAGACAAATGTAGAACGAGTGGTTGCACTTTCAACAGATAAGGCATGTGCACCAATAAATTTATATGGTGCTACAAAATTGGCCTCTGATAAACTCTTTGTAGCGGCAAATAATATCAAGGGGTGGAATCCGATAAGATTTAGTGTGGTCCGTTACGGGAATGTAATGGGGTCGAATGGTTCCGTAATCCCCTTTTTTATAAATAAGAAAAAGGAAGGTATCATACCGATCACAGACCCCAATATGACTCGATTCAATATTTCACTGGAAGGAGGAGTAGAAATGGTCATGCATGCCTTATTCCATGCTTGGGGAGGTGAAATTTTTGTCCCAAAGATTCCATCCTATAGAATTACCGATGTGGCAGAGGCTATTGCCCCAGGTTGTGAACAGAAAGTAGTAGGAATCAGGCCTGGGGAGAAAATCCATGAAGAAATGATTACTCCATCTGATTCATTTTATACTTATGACCTAGGTAAATATTATACTATTCTCCCAGCTGTTCCCAATTGGAATCTGGATAAATTTATACAAGAGTTTGATGCAGTTAAAGTTAAAGAAGGCTTTGCTTATAACTCTGGTGATAACACAGAATGGGAAAGTGTAGATTCACTAAGAGAACTTATCAAGCAACATGTTGATCCAAATTTTGAAGTTTAAAAAATGAAACCGATACCCTACGGAAGACAACATATTACAGACGAAGATATTCATGCTGTAGTGGAGACCTTGAAATCAGATTACCTGACACAAGGCCCTAAAATCAAGGAATTCGAAGATGCCTTTGCATCCTATGTCGGTTCCAAATATGCTGTGGCAGTAGCCAATGGTACAGCCGCTCTTCATTTGAATGCCCTAGCACTGGGAGTAAATCCAGGGGATAAAGTGATCACGACTCCGATAACTTTTGCCGCATCTGCCAATTGTGTCCGCTATTGTGGGGGAGAGGTTATATTTGCTGATATTGATCCAGAAACATATCTCTTAGATATTAAATCAGTTAGAAAACTATTGGAAGCTTCACCAAAAGGTACTTATCAAGGCATTATTCCAGTTGATTTTGCAGGTAGAGCGGTGGATTTGGAGGCATTTAGAATACTGGCTGATGAGTATGGCTTGTGGATTATCCAGGATTCATGTCATTCCCCAGGGGGATATTTTATAGATAGTAAGGGGCAAAAACAGCATTGCGGGAATGGTAAGTTTGCTGAATTGGCAATTTTTTCATTTCATCCTGTCAAACACATCGCTTCAGGCGAGGGAGGCATGATTACTACCAACGATGAGAACCTTTACAAAAAACTTTTGATGCTCCGAACCCACGGTATCACTAGAGATGAATCTTTATTTGAAAATTCAATTGAATTCGCTAGCGGAACCAACCATTCTTCATTCTCCATTCCACATTCCACATTCCCTTCCTGGTATATGGAAATGCAGGAATTGGGCTATAACTACCGATTGACTGATTTTCAGGCGGCTTTAGGTTTAAGCCAATTAAATAGAGCAGACGAAGGTTTGGAACGAAGAAGGGAAATAGCACAAAAATATCATGAGGCTTTTCAAGGTCAATCTTTTATCAAAGGTCAGTCAGGAGTGGTCGACGGCCATGTCTACCATCTGTATGTAATTGAGGTAGAAAACCGATTAGGTCTTTACCAACACCTTAGAGAACAAAATATTTTCGCCCAGATCCATTATATTCCTGTTCATCTAATGCCTTATTACAGACAGTTTGGATGGGAGGAAGGAGATATGCCCAATGCAGAGCAGTATTATAAAAACTGTATCAGTCTGCCTATGTATCCAACTTTAACCAACGAAGAACAGGAATTTGTCATAAATACCATACTTTCTTTTTTCAATGGCTGACATCTGTATCATACCGGCAAGGGGAGGGAGCAAGCGGATTCCAAGAAAGAATATCAAAGACTTTGCCGGTAAACCCATTATAGCTTACAGTATAGAGGCAGCATTATCTTCAGGACTTTTTGATGAGGTAATGGTGTCTACAGATGATGCTGAAATAGCCAGGATAGCTGAAAAGTTTGGGGCTAAGGTGCCTTTTTTTCGTTCGGAAAAAAATGCAGATGACCATTCCACTACTTCGGATGTTATTGAAGAGGTCTTAATGGAATACAGTAAACAAGGAAGGAAATTTATAAGTGCCTGCTGCATTTATCCGACAGCTCCTTTTGTTACTATAGATTCATTAGTACATGGTAAAAATTTACTGCGGGAGTCAGTTGCTGATGCTGTATTCCCAACTGTAAAGTTTGGATATCCTGTCTGGAGAGGCCTAAGAAAAGACAGAGAAGGTACTGTAGAAATGATTTGGAAAGAACACCTGAACAGCAGATCCCAGGATTTGGAAGAAGTGTTCCATGATGCCGGTCAATGGTATTGGTTTGATGTGGAAAGGTTTCTGTTGAACAAAAAACTTTTTACTGACAATACAAAGACTATCGAGCTTTCTCCCCTTGAAGTTCAGGATATTGATAATTTACATGATTGGCATTTGGCCGAACTGAAATATGGCTACTTACAAAGTCTTAAATAAGCAGGTCTTTTCCACTGGTAGTTATTCTATTGTGCCTATCAGAATGGAGGATAAATACGCCATTATGAAATGGCGAAATGAACAGATTTACCATTTGCGCCAGAATAGACCCTTGACAGAAGCAGATCAGGATGCTTATTTTGGGAGTGTGGTTGCTAAACTTTTTGAACAAGAATACCCCAATCAGATTTTGTTTTCCTATCTGGAGGATGGAAAATGCATCGGTTATGGAGGACTGGTCCATATCAACTGGATAGATAAAAATGCGGAGATTTCCTTTATCATGAATACTGCTTTGGAAAAGGATTTCTTTTCTTTTCACTGGCAGACCTATTTGGGCTTGATTGAAAAAGTAGCGTTTGAAGGTCTTAAGCTACATAAAATATTTGTATACGCATTTGATTTAAGGCCTCATTTATATGAAACGCTTGAAAAATACGGATTTTTTAAAGATGCTATTATAAATGAACATTGCCTTTATGATGGTAAGTTTATTGATGTAGTAATTCACTCCAAAATAAATAATACTTTATGAGGATTGGTTTGTTAGCTAGTGGACAATTGGGGCAAAATGTTGTAAAATATTTTCTTGCCAAATCGGGATTGACTTTTGTGATGACGGATAGAAAGTCTACTGATATTATACAATTAGCAAAAGAAAAAAAAGTACCTTATTTTATAGGTAACCCTAGAGATGGAAGAAGTCAAGACTTTATAAAAGACAAACAAATAGATGTTTTGATCTCGGTTAATTACCTTTTTATTATTGAGAAAGATTTGATCAGATTACCTTCAAAAATTGCGTTTAATATACATGGATCATTACTTCCAAAATATAGGGGGAGAACACCACATGTTTGGGCAATTATCAATAACGAAGTTGAAACAGGTATTACAGCCCATCTTATTGATAATGGCTGTGATACAGGTGATATTATTGAGCAGATAAAAATACCTATTGGATATTATGAAACAGGGGCCGAAATCCTTAGAAAATATAGTGAAAATTATATTCCATTAATCGAGCGGGTAATTTCAAAAATCGAAAGTAGCAAATTGATTTTATTACCACAAGACAACTTAAAAGCTACATATTTTGGAAAAAGAACACCAGAGGATGGAAGAATTGATTGGAACTGGCAAAAGGAAAGGATTAGAAATTGGGTTAGGGCCCAGGCATATCCATATCCAGGAGCATTCTCCTCCTTGGGTTCAAAGAAAATAGTAATTGATGAAGTAGTCTTTGATGAAAGAGGTTATGAGGATGATATACCAAATGGTTTAATCCTTTCTACTGAACCTTTTTTGGTCAAATCACCAAATGGAGTAATAAAAATAAAAAGGTATAGAGACATAGATTTTCAAATTCAATCCGGAAAAATACTTGAATAATAGACAATGAAAATAGATAATTTCGAAATTAATAAAGGTTCAAAAGTTTTTATAATTGCTGAATTATCAGCAAATCATAATGGAAGCCTGGAAACTGCCATTGAAACAATTAAAGCTGCGAAAAGAGCTGGAGCAGATGCTATAAAACTTCAGACGTATACAGCGGACACTTTGACAATTGACTGTGATAAAGAGGATTTTATTATTAAGTCAGGCTCAATTTGGGACGGGCAGACATATTATAAACTTTATCAATCTGCCTATACCCCTTGGGAATGGCATGAAACGCTTTTCGATGCAGCTAAAGAAGAGGGGCTCGTTTGTTTCAGTTCTCCTTTTGATAAAACAGCAGTGGACTTTCTTGAAAACTTAGATGCACCTGCCTACAAAATTGCTTCTTTTGAAATCACGGATATTCCATTGATAGAATATGTAGCCGCCAAAGGAAAGCCTGTTATTATTTCCACAGGAATAGCTACCCAAGATGATATTGAACTGGCCTTGGATGCCTGTTACCGTATGGGAAACAGAGAGGTTGCTTTGTTGAAATGTACTTCGAGTTATCCAGCTCCAATTGAGGAAGCCAATATGGTGATGGTAAAAGATATGGCAGAAAGGTATGGGGTAATAACTGGACTTTCAGACCATACCATGGGAAGTACTGTTCCTGTAGTTGCAACTTGTTTTGGGGCAAAAATCATTGAAAAGCATTTTATTCTTGACCGTTCCGTTGGAGGTCCTGACGCATCATTTTCCATGAATGAACAAGAATTTGGTGAGATGGTGAAAGCAGTGAGAGAAGCTGAAAAAGCTATTGGAGTAGTTGATTATAGCCTGACCGAAAAACAGGAAAAAGGAAGAGATTTCTGTAGGTCTCTTTATGTGGTTAAGGATATTAAAGCAGGAGAGATAATAACAGAGGAAAATGTGAAAAGCATTAGACCTGGTTTTGGGATGCATCCGAAATATTTAAAAAATATTTTGGGCATGCAGATAAATAAAGATTTAGAAAAAGGTGAATCTTTCAATGAAAAATATTTGTTAAAATAATTTTAATAAAAGCACAAAATTGAAGTTTAACTTAGATAAAATTAAGTGTTTTTTAAAAGGTAATAAAGTATATGTTACTAATTTTAAATACCTATCGTTATTAGAAATTTTCATTTTAGTAATGCCACTATTGACCTATCCTTATTTAGTAAGGGTATTAGGTAAAGAGTTATATGGTTGGGTTTTGATCTCTCAAATTGTTGCAAGTTACATTTCTATTTTCATAAGTTTTGGATTTAATGAGGTAACCACAAGATTTATTTCAATTCATAGGCATGATAGAAATAAACTAGCCGAAGTTGTCAATTCGGTATTAGTTGTTCGTATGGGTGTTTTTTTTATTTCCGGAGTAATTTTTTATACTCTACTTTATAAATTTAACATTTACTCTGATCACACCATTCTCTTTAGCTTTGCTTTTTTTCTAGTCGCTGATGAACTCTTATTTCCAAAGTATTATTTTCTTGGTTTGGAAAGAATGAAGTGGATAACCTTAATAAATGTAGTCACGAGAATATTTTCAGTAATATTAATATTTATTTTAGTTAATAAGCCAGACGACTACTACATAATTCCTATACTTACATCTACTGGTTTTATTATTGGAGGACTCTTTGCTCTATATATAGTTTATGTAAAGGATAGGATAGGTTTTTATTTGCCAAAATCAGAAATAATTTGGCTATATGTCAAGGATGCATTCCCTTTGTTCTCTACTAATTTATTTGCATCTATAAAAGATAAAGTAAGCTATTTGTTATTAGGTAACTTTGTGAGTGTTTCAGATGTTGTTTTATACGATTTAGGGATAAAGCTAATGAATCTAGTAGTAAAACCTGTGACAACTTTTAGTGTTGTTTTGTTTCCTAGAATTGCTATAGAGAGGAATTTAGGATTAATAAAAAAAATTATTTTTAAGGTATTTTATTTTCTTGTTTTACTCACTTTTGGCGTGAATGTTTTGTTACCTTTAATAGCAGATCTAATGCTTGGAACGGAAATTGACCTAATGGGGTTGAGAATTTTTCTATTCGCACCTATTTTCCTAGGTCTTAGTAGTTTTGTAGGATCAAACGTTCTTATAGCATTTGGTAAGAATAAATACATGTTTTATAGCATTATTTTTACTACAGTAGTTTATCTTTCTTTGACCGGATTTGCATATTTATTTAATATGTTAGATTCCTTAATGGTATTTATTCTTATAACAGTTACTACCTATTTTGCTGAATTGATTTATCGGTTGTACGTTTACTTTAATTTAACTAGGAGGTGATTTAATGATTAAAAAGTTGAATATTTTCATCATTGCAGAGGCCTATAATCGTAAAAATGGTGCAAATGGATCTTTAATAGACTTGCATGAGGTATTATTAAATTTGGGTATAAAATCAGTATTTCTAACTTCCAAAAGAAACCGTATTATTGGGTTGATTGAAGCAATTATAAATGAGCTTAAATTTAACTTAGCAATAAAATTGATAAGACCTTTAAGTTTTCTTTTTCAGGATGAAATTCAAAATCCAATTATCTTTTCAACAAATTTGGATTTGGCTTTATTCAAAAATATACGAGAATATCATCCTAACTCAACAATAATACTTTTTCAAACAGGTAATCTTCCTACCAATGAAAATCAACGAAATTTCTTCATTCAAAGATTGATGTTTGCAAATTTTTTAATTTTTGAGTCTCCGAAACATTTTCAGGATTTTAATAAAGAATATTTATATTTAAATGTAAAGCCGTATTTGTCTTATGCTACTACATCATTAGAGAAAAAATCATTTAAAATAACAGACAAAAAAACAAATAATCAAACCTTATTGTATTGTGCCGGATCTATACAACCACGAAAAAATCAGATTCTCCTAATTAAGGCATTTAATGAAGCTGTAACCTCTTGTGAGATTACTAATTGTAAACTTGTATTTTCCGGCCCTTTATTGAAAAATATATACCCTGATTATTGTAGTGATTTTCTCGCTTTGGTTGATTCAAATTCTCAAATTGATTTTCTTGGAAATAAAAGAGATTATCATAAAATCATGGATCAGGCGGATATAGTTATTTCAGTATCTAAAGAGGAAGGCCTTTCAACGATTATTAGAGAAGCAATGTTTATGAAAAAGTGTATTATTGCCTCCAATATTGATGGAAATATAGGGGTACTTCAGCATGAAATTAATTCGTTATTATTTGATGAATTGATTGATCCCAAAGAGCTTTCTCATTTAATTACTTCCGCTGTTAAATCTTTTGATTTAAGGAGAAAATTAGGAGAAAATGCCTACATTTTTTATTTAGAAAATCTATCAAATAAGGCGTATCAAGAAAAAATTAAGTTATTTCTAAATGATTTAGCTTGATTCTATTCGATTCTTTTACTTTTTGACCAGAGGTAAAATAATGTTTTATTAGTTAAATAACGGTTTTTAAACAAAGATGAAAGATTATTTTAAACAGATAATAATTAAAAACAGAGTAGTTAATGAATTATTTGTTAATTTGTTGAGATACAAAAATAAAGCTTCGATTTTTGAAATTTATCGAAGGAGTAAATTACCTCTTCTTGATTTTAAAGAAATTTCAAAGCCATTAAAAATTTATCCGATAGAAAGAATTATTGACAATAATTATTATGGATTATCCTTTTGGTTGAAAAAATATATAAATCGTGAAGAGAATATTGATTTTTATATAGAACATGGGTTGTTTTTGGGATCATTGGTTAAAAGAGATGAAATTATCTGGGATTCTAAAGGGATTATTACTTTTTCTAAGAATAGGGAGTTGTACATAAAAGAAAAGTGCAATAAAGAAGTAATAAAAATTGGCCCATATATTCATTATGCTGATGATTTTCTTACAGTTGATGAATTTAATGAAATCAAGGATAAACTCGGGAAAATACTTCTAGTTATTCCTTCTCATTCCATTAAAGGAGTTAATGTCTCTTTTGACTTAAACAATTTTAAAAGCAAAATAGATGAAATAAAAAGTGACTTTGATACAGTCGTAGTTTGTTTATATTGGATGGATGCGTTGAACATAGAATATGTTAAGTATTATAGCGATTTGGGATATAGAATAGTATCTGCCGGAAATATTAACGATTTTTATTTTTTATCTAGATTAAAATCAATAATAAAAATATCAGATTTTGTTATTTCAAATAATGTTGGAACTCAAATTGGATATGTAACTTATCTAGGAAAGCCTCAAATGATTTTTAATCAGGAAGTCAATTTTCAAGTGTTTGATGAAAGAGAGTTTAAACAAAGAGATTATAGAGATTATAAATCAATGGTAAAAGAAAAGAACGAAATATACAGGTGTTTTAATTGTTTTTCAATGGAAATAACTGAAATCCAAAAAGATTGTATTAATTTTTATTTTGGCCTAGATCAAATTAAAACAGGTGATCAATTAAAGAGTTTATTGATTTGAATATTTTGTATAATATTAGATGAAAAAATATTTTATTTTATTGTATATAATCCTTCCTCCAATTTTTTATATTATTCCATATTTTTTTGCTAATGAAAATAATGAAGTGACCTTACATTTTTTCAAAACATTTATTGTAAGTAAATACCTTTTTCTACAATTTTCTATTACCTATCTAGCTCTTGGTTTTTTTTTAATATGGTTTTTAAATGGGACAAATTTTAATCTTGAAAAAAGAAAACCAACATCGCTTCTTTTAGAAGTAATTTTAAGCATTTGTTTTTTTATTTATTTTTTTGTTTCAATTAGCTATTTAGCAATAATATT
Source organism: Fontibacter flavus (assembly GCF_042432905.1). Classification (NCBI taxonomy): domain Bacteria; kingdom Pseudomonadati; phylum Bacteroidota; class Cytophagia; order Cytophagales; family Cyclobacteriaceae; genus Fontibacter; species Fontibacter flavus. The sequence goes on from NZ_JBHLWI010000042.1 coordinate 27,239, forward strand.
TTATGCCATAACCTACATAATAATTGGCTCATATAAACCGGGCAAATTAGTTTTTATTGCACTTTTTTTTATTTCATTTTACCAACTACTTTTTAATAATAGTAGATTTCCTATTATTTATACAGGATTAATTTATAGTTTGGGGTATATTCAGCTAATTAATTACAAAAGGCTATTTATCTACGGTTTGGCTTCATTGTTTTTTTTAATATACATACTTCAACCTCTGAGGAGCGGAATTCTTCCATTTTCTTCACAATCGGAAATTTCATCTTTTATTTATTTTTATCAACACATTAACCCGATCTACATAGGAGCTTATCTTTCCTATGATTTAAACTTTGGATTTACGGTACTTGTATCTGAAATTATTCCTTTTGCTAAAAGTGTATTAAATTATGAAAGTGTAATAGATCGGTTAGCAGAAGTTGGTTTACCTAAAGATATTATTGACCTAGGCATTAGGCATGGTTCGAATTCATCAATGTATTTCCACGTAACAGGAATTATAATTATTTCATTATCTTTTTTTTTAATTAAGAAACTTTTAATTTTTTTTAGATATAATTTAATCAATAATGCGCTATTATTTTATTTTATTGTACAAGCTCCATTTTTTATACGCAGAGCAATAGCTTCTTATTTATTAGACGTTATTGTTATAATTTTTATTTCGTTAATTTTTGTTTTTATAAAACAAAACAATAAAAAATATTTGAAAAATATGGTTCAAGTAAATGTAAAATCATAACTAATTTATTTCAGTGTACCCTTTTTCTGTTTTAATTTCAGTATATAGTAAAGAAAACCCCCAATTCTTTATTGAATCACTTAATAGTATTCTTTTACAAACTTTATCTCCAGAAGAGGTTGTTATAGTGAAAGATGGAAAGCTTACCCCGGAATTAGAGGCAGTAATATCTTTTTTTCAAACTAAACTCCCTATTAAGATCTTACCTAAAGATAAAAATGAAGGGTTAGGAAAAGCTTTAAGAGATGGATTATTATTTTGTAGTCATGAAATAGTAGCAAGAATGGATAGTGATGATATCTCTTTTGAGACAAGATTTGAAAAACAAATCAATTTTTTAATTAATAATCCTGAATATGATTTAGTTGGTTCTAATATCGAAGAGTTTAATGGTTTTCCTGGTGACTTAGGAATAATTAAAAGAGTTCCAGAAAAACATGAAGAAATTTTAAAATATTCAAAAAAAAGATCTCCTTTTAACCATCCTTCCGTTACTTTTAGAAAATCTGCTATTCTTAAGGCTGGATCCTATAAGTCTATGATTTTGTTTGAAGATTATTATTTATGGCTTAGACTAATAAAAAGTGGCAATAAATTTTATAATTTTCAGGAACCCTTACTTTATTTTAGAGTTGGCAATAATATGTTTAATCGAAGACGTGGTTATAAATATGCAAAACTAGAATATAGATTTTTAAAGGTTGCGTATAAAGAAAATTTAATTTCACGATTTGATTTTTTCCGATCAGTAATAATTAGGTTTCCATTAAGACTTCTGCCCCTTTCTTTATTAAAACCTTTATATTTTAAAATTCTTCGTAAATAATCCGTAAATGAACATATTAAAACTTAATTGTATTGCATTTTTAACTCTTGTGATATTTTTCACTCTACCTAATTATCTTTATAGCCAAAAAATTTCTACAAACAACTTAATTGTTCTTGAGCAAAATAGAAGAATGCAAATAACGAGCGATTCATCTTCTTTATTTTTTCAAAACAATGCCTACCAGTTACTTACTGAAAATATTGAAAAGATTATAATAAATAAAGGAAGCATTTTTAATTCAAAGTTACCATATAATTATGGAATACTCCCTTTAAACCTTCAAAGTCGATATTCTTCTCGAACAATTTACCCTGAGGTATCTACGCTGATCAATAATGTTGGTTTTCAATACTACGTGTCATCTGGTTTTTTTGCAAGTGTTGGACCCTTATCGGTTCAGATACAGCCTGAATATATTTATGCTCAAAATAGGGATTTTGAAATAGGTCCAATGAAATCTAATAATACCGAATATTTAGAAAGGTTTGGTGATGGTCATTTTTCAAAAATACTTCCAGGCCAAAGTAGTGTTCGGTTAAATTTTGGTGCCTTTTCGGTTGGCGCTTCCACAGAAAATATTTGGTGGGGGCCAGGTCAATTCAATTCACTCATTTTTTCAAATAATGCTTTTGGTTTCAGACACTTGACATTGAATACACGAAGACCAGCTAAAACTTTTTTAGGAAACTTTGAGGGGCAAGTTATTTTAGGCAGACTCGAGGGATCTGGTTTTGACTCTCCCATAAATCAGCTTTTAAAGGATGATTGGAGATATTTGAATGGAATATCTTTTATCTATCAGCCCAAATGGATTTCTGGATTTTTTGTAGGAGTTTCAAGGACTTTTCAGCAATACAATTCTATGAGAACAAAAAGTTTTGGAGATTTATTTCCAATTTTTGAGGGTTTTCAAAAAGAAAGGTTGGTTGAAGACCCATCTAATTCTCTAGAATTTGATCGAAGAGGGCAAGATCAACAGCTTTCAGGCTTTGCAAGATTCGTCAATCCAAAAGCTAAGTTTGAAGTTTATTTTGAATATGGTAGGAGAGACCATGCGCTAAATTGGAGAGAGGCAATATTAAATCCAGAACATGCTAGAGCTTATCTTTTTGGATTTAAAAAGTTAATCCCAATACTAAATGAAGCATTCATACAAGTAAGAGGAGAAGTTGTGCAGCAACAGGAGTCAATCAATATAATAATCAGATATCCAGGGACTGGCGGTGCACAGAACTGGGGAGGGCATATTCCAGTTCATCATGGTTTCACGAATCAAGGTCAAATGCTAGGTCCAGGAGTTGGACCAAGCAGCAATGTCCAAACTTTGGAAGCTTCTTGGGTGAAAGGATTCAAAAAATTAGGATTGAGATTAGAACGCTTGAATAGACATCAGGACATCTATCAAAAAAGATTTCCCGATCCTTCTGAACAAGGAAGGTGGGTAGATCTTTCGGCTAGGTTATTGGCTGATTGGCAATGGGATAATCTGATCATCAGTTCCAATATCAATTTTGTGAATTCCTTGAACTACCAATGGCAACTCTCCCCAAATAGTACACCAGACTTTCCTCAAGGTCAAAACTTGTTTTCTGTGCATAGCCAAGTTAGTTTGATCTATTTGTTCCAAAAACAGAAGGGTTTGAGTAAGCCTGTTAATTAATATTTACCAAATTCATTTAGTTAATTCAATAAGATTTAACCAAAGTTTATAAAAAAAATAACAGCTTAGATTTTCTTTCAATAAAAATAATTTATTGCGTTTTCAGCCTTTAATACCTTAAAAAATGTATGTTGAGCCTACGTTTTTACTTTATAGAATTTTATTGATTAAAATTTATATTTATTTCAGCCTAATTGGTATTTGTTTTGTTCATTGATTTAAAAATGAATTTAAAGTCGTAATTTGGTTTTTACTGAAAAACTGACTTCATTTGCCTAAATCTCTTTTTTATGGTTATTTTATTGACAATCTTAACGGCCTTTTTCATCGGTTTTTTATCCATGCCTGTGCTCATTGGTGCATTCAAGAAAATGCAGGTAGTGGACAAGCCTGGAGGAAGGAAAATCCACAAGAATGATACCCCTTCCATGGGTGGAATAGTAATCGTCCTCACTGTTTTGATCACCTCCTTTATTTGGTTAAACCTTCACGAACTGGTACAGATCCGTTATGTGGTAGCGGCCTTGGCCCTGATGTTTTTTGTAGGCTTAAGGGATGATTTGGTGGAGCTTTCCCCCATGCAGAAATTGGCAGGACAATTCGTCGCTACCTTCATGGTGGTATTTATGTCCGATATTAGAATATCCAGTTTTTATGGATTTCTGGGTATTTATGAAATCCCCATAGTAATAAGCTATCTATTGACATTTGTGGCCATTATCGGCCTGACCAATTCATTTAATTTAATCGATGGTTTGGATGGTCTTGCCGGTACCATTAGTATTCTGACTTTTGGATTTCTCGGTTGGTGGTTTATGGCAGTGGGCATGGAAAGCTACGGTACCTTCAGTATGATTTTGGTTGGTGCTGTATTGGCTTTTCTGGTATTTAATTGGCACCCCGCCAAAATATTTATGGGGGATACGGGTTCGCTCAGTTTGGGTTTTGTGCTATCTGTTCTCACGGTACTTTTCATCGATACCAATGGAACTTTGTATGCCAATCATCCCTGGAAATTCAATGCGCCCATTGCTTCAGGAATAGCCTTGATGATCGTTCCAGTTTATGATACTACCCGTATTTTTGCCAGAAGGATCAGAAGAGGTCGCTCTCCCTTTGCACCTGACAAAAACCATGTACACCATTTCTTGATGCGGATGGGTCTGACTCATGACAAGGTGGCCATAACACTTGGTGTAATCAAATTGTTTTTTATTGGCTTGATCTTTATAGGGGCGTCATATTCCGATTATTTGATGTTGCCGCTGATTATTTTTACAGCAGTAGTATTTGGTGCTAGGTTGGATGCACTTACGCTGAAGCGTGTGAAGACTATTGCGAAAAACTCACCTCCTGTTTTGAAAGGTAAATTCAAAAAAGCCCAACATAAATCCACTATTCACCATAGTGTAGCGGAACATATGCATATATCCGATAATTAATTATTATGAAAGGAATTGTCTTGGCCGGAGGGTCAGGAACTAGACTGTATCCCATTACCAAAGGAACATCCAAACAGCTGTTATCCATCTACGATAAACCCATGATTTATTATCCGCTGTCAGTTTTGATGCTGGCCGGGATAAAGGAGATTTTGGTAATCTCTACTCCTGAGGATCTGCCGAATTTTCAGAAACTCTTGGGTACAGGAGAGGAATTGGGTGTAGCTTTTTCCTATGCAGAACAACCTAGTCCTGATGGATTGGCGCAGGCTTTTATCATTGGAGAGGAATTTATAGGAGATGATGATGTTTGCCTGGTCTTGGGAGATAATATCTTCTATGGCCATGGATTGACCGAATTGCTGCGTAATTCCAGAGTGAATGTTGAAAAGCATCGGCAGGCTACCATTTTTGGTTATTATGTCAATGACCCGGACCGTTATGGCGTAGTTGAATTCAATGGTAACAATAGGGTTTTGAGTATTGAGGAAAAACCAAAAGAACCTAAGAGTAACTTTGCCGTGGTGGGTTTGTATTTTTATCCTAATTCTGTAGTGGAGATAGCTAAAAATGTAAAACCAAGCGCAAGAGGGGAGTTGGAAATTACTTCTGTAAATCAGGAATACCTCAGAAGAGAAGAGTTGAAAGTTGAATTGATGGGCAGGGGTTACGCGTGGCTGGATACAGGGACACATGAATCCATGTTGGAAGCTTCCAATTTTATCCATACCATAGAAAAAAGACAAGGTCTAAAGGTGGCCTGTCTAGAAGAGATTGCCTTCGACTTGGGATATATTGATGCCAATCAGTTATTGACCTTAGGGGAAGCCCTTCAGAAAAATGAGTATGGTCAGTATTTGATCAAGAGGGCGAAGGCTAAGAAGAAATAAGGGATTTTATCCAAAATGGATATTTGTTAATTAACCACTTACTGCATACTTCCATCTAACTTAAACTTAATTGGAATCTAAATATATAGTACAATTCAGCCTTGCCGAGTAGATTTTTTTCATTTTCTTTTTGTCACTTTTTTCCTTGATGAAAAAAGTAACCAAAAAAATCAAGCGCAATGATCCTTCCACACACAAGGCCTTCGCCGGCCCGGCATTGCGCTTCCTACCCACCCTACTTAGAGGATTTCGTTTTCAGTTAAATAAGATTTTTTCGTTTACAAATTTTATAACTTATCTCGAATTAGCTACTTAACGGTACTTTTTAAAAATGTCTTAGAATTAGTGGTTTTTAAAGATATTTCTTGATATGAGATCCCTCAGGGCGGACAGTTATTAACTATATATTTTATTAAAATAATCCTTAATTCCCTCTGAATTTTCTTATTGGTAAGATTACAGATAATTATAATATTCAAAATTATAGAAAGTCCGATGGCAAAAGCTGTCGGACTTTTTTTATGATTGAAATGCAGTTTGCAAAATCAAGTATAAAATCTTTTTATTTCCGTACCTTTGCGGCAAAGTAGGAATACAGTGAAAGCGAGAACATTAAAAAAAGACAAAGTCAATATCATCACCATGGGTTGTTCTAAAAACCTGGTGGATTCAGAAGTTTTACTGACCCAGCTAAAGGGAAATGGCATTGACGCCAACCATGAGTCCAATAGTCAGGATAACAACATCATCATCATCAATACCTGTGGTTTTATAGACAATGCAAAACAGGAGTCTATCGATACCATCCTTCAATATGTGGATGCCAAAGAAAGAGGTTTGGTGGATAAGGTGTATGTGACAGGTTGTCTTTCTCAGCGGTACAAAGATGATCTGGAGAAAGAAATCCCTCAGGTGGATGCCTATTTTGGAACCAGGGATTTGCCTGCTATTTTGAAAAAATTCAAAGCAGATTATAAGCATGAATTGGTGGGGGAACGATTGTTGACCCACAATGCGCATTATGCTTACATGAAAATATCGGAAGGATGTGACCGTCCTTGTTCATTCTGTGCCATTCCTTTGATGCGTGGAGGACATATTTCCAGGCCTATCGAAGAATTGGTGAAAGAAGCCCAACATAAGGCAGCTAATGGTACAAAAGAGTTATTGCTGATTGCTCAGGATTCGACTTACTATGGTTTGGATCTATACAAAAAGAGAAGGTTGGCAGACCTGATGCGGGCTTTATCTGATGTGGAAGGTATCGATTGGATCAGGTTGCATTATGCCTATCCGACCGGTTTCCCTATGGATGTGATCGAAGTGATGAAGGAAAGGCCGAATATCTGTAATTATTTGGATATTCCTTTGCAGCATGGTTCGACCTCAGTGTTGAAAACCATGAGGAGAGGGACAACCAGAGAAAAACAGGAGGAGTTGATCCACTCTATCCGTGATATGATTCCAGAAATTGCTATTAGGACTACGTTGATCACCGGACATCCGGGTGAAGGTGAGGCGGAATTCCATGAAATGGTAGATTTTGTGGAGAGGATGAAATTTGAGAGACTTGGTGTCTTTACCTATTCCCATGAGGAAAATACCCATGCTTTTTCCATGGAAGATAATATCCCAGAGGAGGTCAAACAAGAACGTGCCAATTACTTGATGGAAGTTCAGGAGCAGATTTCTTTTGACCTGAATCAGAAAAAGATCGGCAAGGAATTTAAAGTGTTGATTGATAAGAAAGAGAATGGATACTTTGTAGGACGTACAGAGTATGATTCCGTGGAAGTGGATAATGAAGTTTTGATTGATGCCAGTAAGCATTATTGCCGAATTGGCGATTTTGTTCAGGCAAAAATTACCGATGCTACTGAATTTGACCTTTACGGGGAAGTGGTGGGGGATTAAGAATCTTATTTGAACTGTTCAGCTGCTTCTCCAGAAGCAGCTTTATTATCATTTCATATAAGTAAGTCCTGCTTCGGGAGTAGCAGGACAGCAGAAGGAAAGCGGAGAACAAGGGGATTATTTCACAAAAGTTTAACGGAGGGATTTCCTTTTTTTTAATTCAGTTCTCTTAATTTAGTGAAAAATCTATCCCATGAAGCGAGTTTTTCTGATCATCTTTTTCTCCTACCTGAGCATGAACGTACAAGCGCAATTTTCCTATGACCTTCAAGGACACCGGGGGTCCAGGGGGATTATGCCTGAAAATACCATCCCTTCAATGATCAAAGCCTTGGATCTTGGGGCCACGACATTGGAACTGGACCTTGCCATAACCAAGGATGGAGAAGTGATTGTGTCCCATGAACCTTGGATGAATCCTGTAATTTGCCTTGATCCTCAAGGGAATGAAATTCCAGATCAAGATAAATCCCATAATATCTTTCAAATGTCTTTTGAGGAGGTCATCCAGTATGACTGTGGATCCAAATTTCATTCAGGTTTTCCCCAGCAAGTTAAATTCCATGTAACGAAACCCCGATTGTCCGATTTGATCGATGCGGTCGAAAAGTATGTAGAAGACTTTAACCTCCCTCGACCTAATTATAATATTGAGATCAAAAGTATGGCTGATGGTGATGGTATTTTTCATCCAAATCCAAAAGATTTTTCAGACAAAGTGCTGGCCTTATTGCTCAGCAAAATCAGTCCTGAAAGATTCAATGTACAATCTTTTGATTTCAGGGTGTTGCAATATATCCATGATGCTTATCCGGGAATAACATTGGCCATGTTGGTAGACAATGCTTCGAAATATGAAGAACAGTTGCAGGAACTTGGTTTCAAGCCTAGAATCTACTCCCCTTATTTCGTGGCACTGACCAAAGAAATTGTGGCAGCGTTGCATGAAAATGGCATGAAAGTGATTCCTTGGACGGTCAATACCTCCGAGCAAATGGGAAAGTTGCTCGATATGAAGGTGGATGGCATCATCACAGATTACCCAAACCTGGCCCCACGGCGCTGATCAATTGTTCAGCAGTTTATTTTTGCCGTATATATAAGGTAAGTTTTGCCTGAGATTTATTCCTTGGTAAGCAAGTCTAATCTCCCTATTTTTGGGCCTTCATAAATAGCATAGGCATGACTATATTGGAAGTTACGACTTCAGTACATGAAAAAGAATTTTTGGATATGGCCGTAAGGCTGTATAAAAATGAAAAAAACTGGATCAGACCTTTGGACAAGGATATTGAAGGTTTGTTTCATCCAGAGACCAATAAGCTTTTCAAGTTGGGGGGGTCAGCAAAAAGGTGGTTGCTACAGGATGAAAAGGGAAAGACCATAGGTAGGATAGCGGCATTTATCCACCCTAAATGGAAGGAAAAGCAACCTACGGGAGGCATTGGTTTTTTTGAATGTATCCATGATCAGGAGGCTGCATTTTTGCTATTTGATACCGCTAAAAGATGGCTGGAACAAGAAGGTATGGAAGCCATGGATGGGCCGGTGAATTTTGGAGAGCGCGACAAATGGTGGGGGCTATTGGTGGAAGGATTTTCTCCTCCTAATTATAACATGCCCTGGAATTTTGCTTACTATAAAGAATTCTTTGAAGCCTATGGATTTCAGATTTACTTCAAACAATACACTTATGCCCGTTCAGTTCAAGGTGTGAATTTTGATCCTAAATTGGTGGAAAGAGGAAAAAGGCTTTTAAAAAACCCTGATTTTCAATTTAGACATATTCAAGGAAAAGAACTGAAGGAAAAGGCGCCTCAATATTTTATGGTGGTGTATAACAAAGCTTGGGCGAGGCATTTGGGGAAAAGCCTTACTTTACGCGAGACCCAGGTTATCTTTTCAAAAATGAAACCCATCATGGATCCAAGATTGATTTATTTTGGGTTTTATAAAAACGAACCGGTTTCATTCTTTATCAACATTCCTGAAATCAATCAGATCTTCAAATATGTCAATGGGAAATTGGACCTGATAGGCAAATTGAAATTCCTTTGGCACAAAACATTCAATCCCCCTAACAAAATGTTGGGTTTGGTGTTTGGTGTAGTACCGGAGTTTCAGGGTAAAGGCGTGGACAGTGCTATGGTCATGTGCTATAATGAAACCTTTGCCAAGCATGACTCATTTCCTTACAAAACCATTGAGATGAACTGGATTGGGGATTTTAATCCTAAAATGATGCGTGTTTGTGAACAATTAAATGCTGAAATCTTCAAAACCCATCATACCTATCGCTATTTATTTGATAGGACGAAACCGTTTGAAAGGCATCCGATTTTTGATTGATAGTGCATTGTACCAAGTACAAAGTAACAGTGTCAGGTGCCATGTACCAAGAGTTAAGTATATGTGAGAAGGCGATGTGATTGAAAATCGATTTTGAACAAAAGTTTTTCTAAACAAATACAACAAATACAACAAATACAACAATTACAACTCCCCTATAAAGGGAAGAAACAGTAAACCAACTTGTAATAAAACATAGGATAAAATGAAAAAATACGATGTGACAGGCATAGGAAATGCCTTAGTAGATATAGAGTTTAAAGTGACAGATCAGTTTTTCTGGGATAATAAAGTAGAAAAGGGTTTGATGACCTTAGTAGATGAAGAGCGTCAAAACTCCCTGATGCAGGTAATCAATACAGAAGAGGCTAAAAAACAATGTGGTGGTTCTGCAGCGAATACCGTTATTGCAGTGAGTCAGTTTGGAGGCAACTCTTATTATTGCTGTAAAGTAGCCAATGATGAATTGGGGCACTTTTACCTTGAGGACCTTAAAAATTCGGGAGTGGACAACAGCTTGGAAGGGAAAGTCCCTGAAGATGGGATTACAGGGAAATGTTTGGTCATGGTGACTGAGGATTCAGAGAGAACCATGAATACTTTCCTGGGTATCACCCAAAATTTTTCTGTAAAAGACATCAATGAATGGGCTATAAAGGATTCCAAATACTTATTTATTGAAGGCTATCTGGTAACTTCTCCAAATGGAAAAGAGGCCATGATGCATGCTAAAAAAATTGCAGAAGAGGCAGGTACAAAAGTAGCTTTGACTTTTTCTGACCCTGCTATGGTCAAGTATTTCAAGGCTGGTTTTGATGATGTGATCGGGCCAAGTGTGGATTTGTTGTTTGCCAATGAGGAAGAAGCTATGCTGTTTACCGGAAAAGACAACCTGGCCGAAGCAAGGGAAGAAATGAAAAAGGCAGCCAAGCATTTTGTCATTACTCAAGGTAAAAACGGGGCAATGATCTATGATGGCGATACCTTTATAGATATTGAACCTTACAAGACAGTGGCGATAGATAGTAATGGGGCAGGGGATATGTTTGCCGGGGCATTTATGTATGGCATTACCAATGGACATAGCTATGCATCAAGTGGAAAGTTGGCATCTATGGCCAGTTCCAAAATTGTAAGTCAGTTCGGACCTAGACTGAAGTGGCATGAAGCAAAAGAAATCCTGGCAAGGCTAAATCCTTGATTGATTTATTAAAAAGTATAAATCCCCGTCTCTAGTGACGGGGATTTTTGTTTCTGTTTTTTCCAAATTCAAATCTAAAGGGTAACCATTGTTCAAAATTTCTTTGAATATGAATTTATCCGTTTAAGTTGAGGTCAAAATTTGACTTTTTGAGTCTATTGATATTAGATTGCTCACAGTTTTAGTTTTAACAATTTTATAAATAGTTAATCTATGAAATTTTTAAAAAACATGATTTTGATTGTTCTAACGGTTGGTGTTTTGGTAGTTGCTGTATCGCTGGCACTCAATTGGTCTGATTTTATGGAAGGGTGGAACAGTGTGGAGTGTGATTAATACTCATTACACAAATTTGAATTCATTTAATGGTTTGATTGGTATTAAATGTGCAACGTTTTATTGAAATATTATTGGATAATTGGATTTAAAAAGACTGAGTTATATTTTCAAAGCCTCATTTGATAAAAGAAGTGAAATCGGGTTCATCTTGTCAATAAAATCTAAAAGATTGAACAAAATTAAATGTAAAGAGTAAAAGTATAGAAAACTTAATTTAATCTAATATATGAGAAAGTTTACCTTTTCGCTGATAGTGGGGCTGTTCTTCGCAGCTTCAGTCTCTGCTCAAAACAAGATAGATTTTAAGGAATTTACCTTGGATAATGGCTTACATGTGATCATGCATCAGGACAACAGTACACCTATTGTGGCTGTTTCTGTACTTTATCATGTTGGCGCAAAAAATGAAAAGCCGGACAGAACAGGTTTTGCGCACTTTTTTGAACATTTATTGTTCGAAGGAACTGAAAATATTCCTAGAGGGGAATACATGAATAAAATTCAAGCCATTGGTGGTACGCTGAATGCCTTTACCTCAAATGATATCACCTATTACTATGAAATAGTCCCTTCCAATCAATTGGAAACTGCGCTTTATATGGAGTCTGAAAGGATGCTACATCCTAAAATTGACCAGATTGGTGTGGATACCCAGAGGGAGGTGATCAAGGAAGAAAAAAGACAGTCTTATGATAACAGGCCTTATGGCACCATCTTACCTGAGACCATGAAGCGTGCTTTTGCAAAGCATCCATACCAATGGCCTGTAATCGGTTCCATGGAGCATCTAGATGCAGCGCAGCTTCAGGAGTTTATGGATTTCCACAAAGCTTATTATGTACCTAACAATGCAACATTGACTATAGCAGGTGACATTGATTACGAGCAGGCCGAAAAATGGGCAAGGGCGTACTTTGAGGAAATACCTTCCGGCCCATCCGAGTTCTATAGACCAAATGTTCAGGAACCTAAAAAAACTGCAGAAATCAGGGATATTGTGTACGACAACATCCAGATTCCTGCTATCATACAAGCTTATAACCTGCCTCCAAAAACACACCCAGATTCCTATGCCATGTCCATGCTGTCTACTTATTTGACAGGGGGTAATTCATCCCTAATGACCAAAGAACTGGTAGACAAACAGCAAAAGGCATTAGGAATTGCAGCAATACCTTTGGATTTGGAAGATGGGGGTGTTTTCTTGATGTATGGCATTGCCAACATGGGAGTTGAACCACAGGCTTTGGAGAAGGAAATCGATCTGTTGATCCAAAAGGTTCAGGCGGAAGGAATTTCTGAAAAGGATTTTCAGAAACTTCAGAACATTATTGAGAATAACCTGGTAAGCAAGAACAGTTCCATGGCCGGTATTGCCCAGAATCTTTCACAATCAAAAGTATTCTTCGGAGACACTAATTATATCAACCAAGAACTGGAGTATTTCAGAAAAGTTACCAGAGAAGATCTTCAGCGTGTAGCCAATGATTACATGAACTTAGATGGTAGGGTAGTGCTTTATTATTTGCCAAAATCAGCCCAAACTACTGAGTGATTTTTCACCCCAAACTGATAATTGAAATGAGAAAGATATTAGTATACTTAATTTTGACCTTGTTTGTGCAAACAGGTTTTGCACAGATTGACCGTTCGACTTACCCTGCCCCAGCTCCTGCAAGGGAGATCAAACTTGGAAATGCAGATTCTTTTGTTTTACCCAATGGATTGAAAGTTTTCGTGGTGGAAAATAACAAGCTTCCCCGTGTTGCCTTTTCTTTGGTATTGGAAAGAGATCCGATTTTGGAAGGTGAAAAAGCAGGAATGTTGGGAATGGTAGGAGAGATGCTTAAAGGCGGTACAAAAAACCGAACAAAAGATCAGTTGGATGAAGAAATTGATTTCATTGGAGCTTCTTTGAGTGCTGGTTCTACATCTATTTTTGCATCCTCATTAAAGAAGCATCAGGACAAAGTGCTTGAACTGATGTCTGATGTTTTGTATAACCCTCTTTTCCCTCAGGAAGAGTTGGACAAACTGAAAAAGCAAGCTATTTCAGGTTTGGCAGCCAGCAAGGACGATCCTAATGCTATTTCTTCCAGATTGGCTTCTTCGCTGAATTTTGGTAAGGACCATCCATATGGGGAATCAGAGTCTGAGACTACTGTTAACAATATTACAGTAGAGGATATCAAAACCTATTATCAAACCTATTTTAAGCCAAATATTGCTTATTTGGCTATTGTAGGTGACATTACCAAAGCTGAGGCTGAAGCTTTGGTCAATAAATATTTCGCAAAATGGGAAAAGGGTGATGTGCCTTCTAAAATTTATTCAGTACCAGCTGCTCCACAAAAAAATGTGGTAGCCTTGGTAGACCGATCAGCTTCTGTACAGTCTGTTGTGAACATTACCTATCCGATGGAAATGAGTCTTGCAGATTCAGATTACTTGGCTAGCAGGCTTTTGAATTATATTCTAGGTGGAGGTTCCTCCTCCAGGTTATTTATGAACCTTAGAGAAGATAAAGGTTATACCTATGGCGCTTATTCTTCTATAGGAGCTGATAAACTGGTTACATCTTTTAGAGCCAACGCAAGCGTTAAGCAAACGGCAACAGATTCGGCTATTGCAGAAATGATCTATGAAATCCGAAATTTAAGGGATAATGGGATCACTGAGGCCGAATTGGAGTCCGCAAAAGCCAACTTGAGCGGATCATTCGGTAGATCATTGGAAAACCCCTCTACTATCGCAAATTTTGCGATCAATACAGAGCGATATCAATTGCCTGCCGATTTTTATGCTACCTACCTGCAGAGATTGAATGCCCTCACGGTAGCTGATATTAATGCAGCAGCAAAAAAATACTTGAAGCCTGACAACATGTATATCACAGTGGTTGGAAACGGTAGTGTGATCCAAGAAAATTTAATGGCTTTTGGTGAAGTACAGAGGTTTACCAATACTGGGGAACCAGAACGTCAAATAGCCATGGATGCTGATATGACTCCAGAGGCCGTGATTGAAAAGTATATTCAGGCAATCGGAGGAGAGGAAAAGGCAAGATCTATCAAGACATCAAAACTGGAATCTGTAGCAGAAGTACAGGGAATGAAGTTGAATATGATTTATGTCTATGATGAAACCAATCAGGCTTTTTCCAATAAAATTATGATGATGGGTAATGTGGCAGTCAATACCGTGGTAAAGGATGGTAAAGCATCTGTAACTTCAATGGGACAATCCCAAGAATTAACTGATGAGCAATTTGAAGCTATCAAAATGAGTATGTTTATTTTCCCAGAGTTACATTACGAAGGTCTTGGCTATAGTTTGGAGCTTGAAGGCATCAAAGATGTAGAAGGAGAAGATGCATATAAAGTAATAGTTTCCAACCCTACTGGTTCAAGTCAGGCCAATTATTATAGTGTATCTACTGGTCTTAAAATCAAAAGTGAAAGTGCAGAATCAGGGGATACTTTTTATGCCGAATATTCCGAAGTAGAAGGTGTAAAATATCCAATGCTGTTGACAGTGAAATCTCCGGCCATTCCCATGCCATTGGAGTCCAAAGTGGAGAAGATTGAATTCAATGTTACTATCCAAGAAGGGGATTTGAAATAAAACTGAATTGGGAAAAGGGGAGGGAATACTCCCCTTTTTTCGTACTTTTATCCATCTTAAACCAACAAAAAAATGAAAAATAATAAACTTTTAATTCCAGTTTTGGCCTTGTTAGTCTTTTGTGGTCAAGTAAATTTTGTCCATGCAGGAACTTTTGATTCCAATGAATCGGAAATTATTTTGGAAGAGAATGATCCTAATCAAGTCCTTGCCAGATATATTCAGGCTGTAGGGGGGAAAGAAAATGTGGCAAAAATCAAAAACGCTGTCATGACCATGGAGGCAGAACTTCAGGGAATGACTATCCTGATCAAGGGGATATCAGACCAGGAAAATGGGAGACTGGTTCAGGAGACTTCCGTCATGGGTAATGTTGCTTCCAAAACCATTTTAGCCAATGGTAAAGGCATAATGATTGCCATGGGGCAGGAACAAGAGCTTCCAGAGGAGATGATTACTTTGATGAAGGCCCAGACTTATGTGTTTCCAGAAGAACATTATGAAGCCTTGGGATATCAGCTGGAATTAAGGGGTACAGAAGAAGTAGATGGAGAAGAGGCCCACACGCTGATTATTACTGCACCAAATGGGATGAAGACAGTGGAATACTATTCTGTAAAATCCAATTTGAAATTAAGAACTAGCTCCGATGTCAGTGGAGAAGTTACTTACAGCAATTATCAGGAAATTGATGGCGTTAAAGTTCCGATGACCATGACCATTAAAAACCCTATGATGCCGATGGCATTGGAAGCTAAGGTTACATCGATGAAGTTCAATCAAGAATTGTCTGATGAAGATTTTAAATAAACAATTATCAAAAGAGGCCACCGATTTATGGCCTCTTTTTATTTCATCCATTTGGAGGTCTTCTCGTTATATTTTTCAAGAGCCAATTCAAATTTTGGATAAAATTTCCCGGGTTCGGGTGGAATGTTACAGTAAATCAGCCTTTCAAATCTGTTAATGAAAAATGCAGCATTTTCAACTGATCCGAGTTTATTTTTGTCAAAATCGGCTCCGTTTATTTTTAGGACTTTATCCCCAAGCATAAGCGTGTAATATGCCTTGCTTTCCGGATGGATCTGTTGGATGATGCCATCTTCATGGGTCCTGATACCAAAATCATGAAGCAAGACATCTTCCTTAACTTTCTCTTCAATAGTTACGCCGATGGTGTTCAGCAATATTTTAAGATATGGGTACAAGTCTTCATGACCAAAAACAATTCGGTGGAAAAAGGCATCAATTGCACTATTGTTTTTAAATTCTTGATAGACTATTTCTTTAAAGTCGGACAGGGAATACCCAATTCCAGTCATACCAAACTTTTCCCACATTTTTTTCATCACGATCGAAAGGGATGAACCTTCATCTAACAGCATTAAATCCAGGCAAAGTGAAATCAGAGCACCCCTGTTATAAATATTCACTTTTTTATCGGGTATTCCGGTTTTGTAACCGTCTAACCATAAATCATAGCTTGATTCCACAATCGATTGATTTTGCCAACCAAAATGATCAAGTTCTCTTTGGATCTGTTTTTCTAGGATTTTCAAATAATCCTCTATGGAGAAATATCCTGATTTGAGTAGGAATAGGTCTCCCATATAGGTGGTAACTCCCTCAAGCACAAGTCCTGATTCCAGGTAAGTTTCCTTCGATAAATCATAAGTTGTCAACGCTTTAGGTCTGATACGGCAAACATTCCAAAAATGGTAAAGTTCGTGGGAACTTACACCCATTAATTCATCCAAATCGGGTTTATTTAATAGCCTTGATGCTGGTCCAAAGGTGATGACTGTGGAATGCGCATGTTCAACTCCATGGTAATGTCTGTAAGGTAGCAGCTGGAAAATGAAGTGATACTCTTCGGAAGGGAAGTCACCAAAAGCCTTAATTTGGGCCGTGGTGAATCTTTTGAAATCCTGAATTAATCGGTTAACATCAAAGAATATTTCTCCATTGAACCACAAAAAGAAGTCGCTTCCATTTACTTCATATGTATACTTTGAAAGTTGATCAGACGCCAATAATGGACTATCCATAAGATGCTGATAGTTTTTTGCTTTCCAATGGTTGTTGCCTTTATTGGGCAAAGCGGTTGCAATCTGATAATCTTTTGGGAGATCAATCTGAATACTTATTTCTTGATTCTTTTTCTCTAAAATCTCAAAAATAAAATTGCTGAAATTGAGGTAAAGTTGTGTGTCATCTGACCAGCAACCTCCAGCATCCATTTGATTGCAATAAAAGGAGTAGGAAATCTCATAGCTACCAGGTTTTTCAGCCTCAAAGTACCAGAGATCTTTAGTGGTTTTATTCCATTTTACAGGTTTTTCTTGGAATAAAACCTGAAAACCTCTGATTTTTTGAGCATAATTAGCCAATTCATACCTTCCAGGTCTCCATGCAGCTAGTTGCAATGAAACCTTTTCTCTATTTTCGCACTTCAATATCAGAGTAACCTTGATAAATTGAGAACAAATCGAGTCTCTGCTGATCAAATACTGCATCTTGCTTATAATTGTCTTTAAACAAAAGTAATTCTCTGGTTTGTAAATAAAAAAAAGCTGTCTATCTTTGCAGTCCTTTTGTGGGAGAACCTATAGGGAAAGAACTGGTAAGCAAAAAATATTAAAAGCATAGCGTCATGAAAAGAACATTTCAGCCTTCTCGTAGAAAAAGAAGAAACAAGCATGGATTCAGACAAAGAATGTCTACTGCCAATGGTCAAAGAGTATTGAGATCAAGAAGAGCAAAAGGAAGACATAAACTTACTGTTTCTTCTGAGAAAACATTGAAGAAATAATTCTTTGGCATTTATTTCGTATTTTCATACGTCAAATTAAATGCGATGAATTATAAACTTCCAAAGAATGAACGAATACATTCTCAAAAGTCAATAAAGGAACTTTTTGATAAAGGTTCCTCTTTTTTTTTATATCCTTTCAAAGTGATGGTTCTGGATCAACCTGACAAAAATGAGGGAACCCATCAGGTACTTTTTTCCGTTTCTAAAAAGAAAATCAAAAAAGCAGTTGACAGAAATTTTGTCAAACGTAGGATGAAAGAGGCTTACCGTTTGAATAAATCTGTAATTTTGACATCAAACAGCCACAACAAATTAATTGGTCTGATTTATGTTTCTTCTGAAATTGCTACATTTCAGTTTATTCAAAAAAAGATTTGTAAGATCTTGTCAATGATAGCAGAGACACCACAATCCACAAATAAAAATTCATGAAGCTAAGCTTTAAAAAACCGCTCATCCTGATTCTTGCCTCTGTGCTTACCGCAGGCATGCTTTTTTCATTTGTCAACAAAAATGACAAGTTGTTCGCCATTGCAAAAAACCTTGACATCTTCGCTTCTCTGATAAGAGAATTGGATTCTTACTATGTGGATGATATTGATCCCGAAGAATTGGTTTCTGTCGGTATTAATGCCATGCTGGAGGAGTTGGATCCATATACTGAATTTATACCAGAAGAAAATTCTGATGAATTTAGGCTGTTGACCACAGGGGAGTATGGTGGAGTTGGTGCACTTATTGGCAATAGGACAGGGACAAATATGATTTTGATGCCTTATAGAGGTTTCCCTGCTCAAGCAGCTGGACTTCGGATTGGTGATCAATTTCTTAAAATAGATACTGTAGATGTCACCAAAAAAAGTACATCTGACATTTCCGGTCTTTTAAAAGGTCCTGCCAATACTTCGGTTTTTGTTCAAGTCAAAAGAGGAGAGGATACCGTTGAAGTTAATTTAACCAGAAGAAAAATTGTGATCAGCAATGTTCCTTACTATGGGAAAATTGATGATCAGACTGGATATATCAAATTAACCGACTTTACAACCAATGCTGCTTCAGATGTCAGGAAGGCATTTCTTGATCTAAAATCCCAAGGAATTACGAGACTTGTGCTTGATGTAAGGGACAATCCTGGAGGGATTTTGAAGGAGGCAGTTGAAATTGTCAATCTTTTTATCCCTAAAGGAAAAGAAGTGGTAAGGACAATTGGAAAACTTGAAAGCGTAAATGCTGTATACAAGACTACCAAATCGCCTATTGATAAGGATATTCCTATCGCAGTACTCATTAATGAAAGAAGTGCATCAGCTGCTGAAATTGTTGCCGGTGCGCTTCAAGATTATGACAGGGCGGTTTTGATAGGTCGAAAGACTTTTGGGAAAGGACTGGTGCAGACGACAGTACCGTTATCTTACAATTCCCAAGTAAAGGTTACCACCGCCAAATATTATATTCCAAGTGGAAGGTGTATTCAGGCTATTGATTATAGCAAGAAAGATGAAAACGGGAATTCTTCATCGGTACCTGATTCATTAAGAAATGAGTTCAAGACAAAAAATGGAAGAATTGTTTTGGACGGTGCAGGAATTGAGCCTGATAAAAAAGTAGACCCGAAGTTATTCGCGCCGATTACCTACAGCTTGGTTGCAAGGAATCTCATATTTGAATTTGGAAATGAGTTTTTCTGGCAAAATGAATCCATTGTAGCCCCCTCTGAATTTTCGGTAAGTGATGAACTTTATAATGAATTTGTAACCTGGTTGGAAGGGAAAGAATATGATTATACTACATACGTAGAGAAATCGCTGGATGACCTTGTGAAATATGCTGAGAGGGAAAAGTATTTTGATGAAATCAAGGAAACTATCGAAGATCTTAAGAAAAAAGTCAGCCACAGTAAAGAGCAAGATTTGATCACTTTCAAATCTGAAATAAAGGAGGCACTTAAAGAAGAACTTGTTTCCAGGTATTATTACCAGGAAGGTGTAGTGGAGGCTTCTTTGAAAAATGATACAGAAGTAAATACGGCACTATCTATTCTTTCCAATCAGCAGGAAATCAATCGTATA
This sequence comes from Fontibacter flavus, assembly GCF_042432905.1. Classification (NCBI taxonomy): domain Bacteria; kingdom Pseudomonadati; phylum Bacteroidota; class Cytophagia; order Cytophagales; family Cyclobacteriaceae; genus Fontibacter; species Fontibacter flavus. The sequence continues at coordinate 47,122 of NZ_JBHLWI010000042.1, forward strand.
TTGACAGCATCTGCCAAGAAGTGAGTTTATGGCATTGATATTATCATTAGAAACTGCTACATCGGTATGTTCTGTTGCACTACATGACAAAGGGAGTCTCGTAGCGCTTTTGGAATTGCATCAGGAAAATGTGCATTCTCAGAAATTGATGCTTTTGGTGGAAGATATCTTTCAAAAGACAGGGCTGAAATCTTCTGATTTGGCAGCTGTATCAGTTTCTTCCGGTCCGGGATCTTACACAGGACTTAGGATAGGAGTGTCGATAGCCAAAGGCTTAGCCTTTGCTCACGATATTCCATTAATAGGAGTAGAAACTTTGGAGGCATTGGCTTTTCAAGCGAAGCACAATTTGGTTAAAGGAGAGCATGTAGTTCCGATGATGGACGCTAGAAGGATGGAAGTATATATGGCCGTCTATAATTCAGATTTTATCCAAGAAGAGCCAATTCAGCCCAAGATTATCGAAACCAATCCATTTTTGGAGTATTTAAATCGGGGGAGAGTGTTTTTTCTTGGTGATGGTCTTACCAAATTGAAAGAAGTATTGAATCATCCAAACGCTGTGTTCCTGAAAAACCTCAACTCCGCAACATCAGTGGGTGAATTGGCCTATCTAAAGTTTGAAAATAAGGAATTTGTGGATATAGCGTATTTTGAACCGAACTACCTGAAAGATTTTAGGGTTATAGCATCCAAGAAAAATCCATTATTGCTATGAGTGAAATTATCAATAGGGTTGCCAATAGTCCAATTGTTACCATTGATTTGGAAGATTATTACAGGTCAGTGGAGAGGGTCGTTTTTGATCTAAAGGATTATTTGTTTCAGGAATTGATTTTGAAAGAAAAAGATTTCAGAGAAGCATTGAAAAATCTCGATTGGCAAATTTACAAAGGGAAACTCGTTGCCATAACTTGTTCAGCGGATGCCATTGTTCCTAATTGGGCTTATATTTTGGTTGGTACTTATCTTGGTAAATACGAAGTAGAATATGTTGTTGGTGATTTGGGTGTATTAGAACAGTATCTGTTTGAAAAATCTTTGTCCAAGATCAATCCGGAAATATTCAAAGATAAGCCTGTGGTGATAAAAGGATGTAGCAAACATCCGGTGCCCCTGTTTGCTTATGGAAGAATTGTATCCCTAGTTCAGCCATTTGCAAAATCAATTATGTATGGAGAGCCATGTAGTACAGTGCCGCTTTATAAAGCCTCTAAATAAAATATTTTTCTTGTTTACAGGCAGTTAATGAAAGTTGATGATTTTTTTAGATTTTGGGTTTGGTAAATATGGGAAAGTCCGCTAAGTTTGCATTCCCATTTGAGAGGAACACACCTGAAAAAGTCAGGTTGAATAGTTTGAAATTGACAGAATAAAAATCGATAAAAAATATTTAAAATTTTTTTCGATTGAGTTTTGGAAGTTAAAATTAAACCTCGATATTTGCACTCGCTTTTAGGGAAACGGTCCTAAACAAAACCCAATAAAAGGGTAAAAGTTCTTTGAAGTGATGGATACGAAACGACAAGAAACCATTGGTCTTAAGACCTGTGGGAATTAAAAACCTGTAGATACAGAATCAAGGTCAGCCAGTGATGGCTGGCCAGAAAAAACTT
>NZ_JBHLWI010000043.1:0-55582 GCF_042432905.1 Fontibacter flavus
TAGTCGACCAGTATTATACGTGTCAAGGAAAAAATCTAATCAAAAATCCCCAATCATGACTTTAGATTTTCAAAATCAAAAAATTGCAGCATAAAAAAGGCTGCCCTTTTCGGACAGCCCCTAAAAAATGAATTTGAGGTTTTAATAGTAAGTGCCTACCCAAAGTATTTTGGAGGGATCTTTCACATTGCTGACGCTTACTTTAGAAGGAAAGGATGCCCTGATATTGGGATCTGTTTCATACACTTCTTCTATGGTGTATTCTACCCAATTGAAGCCTTTTTTCAATTCAATATCAAAACTGTATTCGGTTTCAACCTCTTCATCATCGGAAACATAGACACTGCTATTGCAGGTCATATTTACCTTTAAATCCTCTGCTACATACATCACTTCATAAAAAGACCCTTTTATGGCATTGTTATAGCCTGAGTCTTCTATCCAAGGCCTTAGTCCTTCATCAGAAACCAAAAAAACGGTACCTGCCCAATCCCCACTCTTGGTCATTCTGACAAAATCCTGTCTAGCTGCCAGTTTTTCTGCATTTTCTCCAAAAGCTTCAGCATTATTACAGTTAAAGTAAAAGTTAAAATAAAGAGGGCCCATAGACATAGACATATTCTCCTCCGGGATATTGTCCAAGTTTATATTTTCAAGGTTTGCAGTAAATTGCCCCTTTTTATCAACCGACCCAATTGAAATAGGATAATCCATCCCAAATAGCATCAGGACCAAGTCCATATCTGCTTTCTCATGGTTTTTGACTGTACCTGTGATTTCTTGGGCATCTGCCCAAAAGAAAGCGCACATAAAACAAAGCGTTAATAAAGCTTTCATAATTTACATTTGATTATTGGTAATACTTTAAAAGTTTCAATGGTCAAATTTATTTGATTTCCCTCCCTAGGTATATCAAAATTGTATCATATGATATCACTGATGTAACAAAGCGGGAAAATCTATAAAAGTCTGACTTGTTGAGTTGCACCAACTTTTATGAACAGGGATACCCATTATCTGTCCTATCCATCATGCTGATCAATTGTGCCACTCCTCCCATAATCTTCTGAGGTCGGCCCACCATGCCTCCATGTATAAACCAGGCCACATGACATGCCCGCATCTGCAAGGCCAACATGACTTCTTCTTCCATATTTGTGGTATCCATCGTTTCCAGTGCATGTGCAGCGATGGCATATAATTTCATCAGGATAATTCCATAAGCTGCATAATTGATCCCAGCACCTTCATCTTCTCCAAGCTTCTCGGCATATCCCTGTAAGACATGGTGTATGTCATCATATTTGGTATATACCTGATCCTTTCCTCCACCTGTCATATCGGGTAAAATCCCATAGAGCTCGCCCGTATTTTGATGGATTTGCCAGAATGCCTGGGTCTGCATTTGCCTGTCAAAAATCTTGAAAGTATTATTTCCCCTAAAAATCCTTTCATACCAAAATCCCGCATCTTCGCCTTCCCTTAATCGCGCCTTAAACCAATCCTGATCTTTGGCTTCAGTATCACTTATCAGCTGGGCATCTTTCAAGAGTTCCAAAGTACTTTCTTGATAATAGGACTTTTCAAGTACCGCCATTTGGGCTGTTTTGGTCATATTGACACGGAAGGCCTCCTCAGTATCCTCTGCCATGGTGACAAATTTCCCTGTGGGTAAAAAGTCAAAACTTGAAGTAGAGGAATCCTTACCCACTCCCATAGACCTTTTGAAAATGACCATTCTGGGCCCTGAAGCAAAAGTCAGGGATTTTTGGGTCACAGCATCATTCAGTGGTGCAAGCAAGTGAACCAACATTGGGTCAAAACCGAAACTTTGATTGTGGGATTCGGATATGGCTTTCTCCACATCCTTTTCATTGATAGCATCAATCCATTTTTTCTTACTTAATCGGTATTGAAATAGATCACTTAAAGCCGCAGAGTAGGTTGGCCCCTCTCCTTCGATTCCGATCAAAATGGATCCCAACATCTGATTTCTCACCGCTTCGAAATGATCTTGTCGAGGCTCTGCTTTACTTTCGGTTACCGGATCCCAACCTGCCAAAACCCGCTTAACTTCCTGATTGCCTATTTTCACTGTAAGATAAAGACCTATGATCTTCTGCCCTACGGGACTTTCATTACTTCCAATTTCGGAAAACTGAAACTCTTGACTTTCATTCAACCTTTTTTGATCCATGCTGACTTTGACCTCATGGACTTCTAATGGACCCGCAGCATAATAAGTGAAAACGTAGGGAGAAATGTTCATGCCTTGAATATGATCCAAAATCTTCCCAAGGGTGACCTCCTGATCTTTGGCATCCAAAACGGTACCGCCAGTCAAATTAGCCATGTTTTCAAAGGAAACTTTTCGATGCCTCTCATTGGAATTATACACGTTTAAGACCATTGCAGGTGGACCTGCTGCAAAAATTGCTTTGTAGCTTTCCTGCAGCTCATCCCCATTATCTCCATCTGTAGCAAAAATAATCAGGTCATGGGATGTTTTAGAGGCTTTCATCAGCCAGGTATACAGGTTTGAATCCGTTGCCCAAGATTGGATCTGTGCCGCAGGATAGTGATCCAAAATACTTTTTTCGAGGTTTTCCAGAAATTGCGCCATCTTTTCCCCAAAGTAATCTTTTGGCATACTGAGTGAGGTATCATACAGGACCAATATCCTTGGTGTCCGTCTATTGGCTTCCATGAGGGCCTGCACATCCCTGCCATTATCCTGAATCTGGAAATCTCCGGCGCCAAGTCCTTCTACCAACTCACCATTTTGGTCTTTGGCCACAACCTCCAGTTTCACCAAAGGAAAGGCTGCAGGTATGGCTTTCACTTCCAAACCCTGCACCTTTTTGACCAGTTCAGGATCAGCATTGGAAAGCAAAGAAAAATTACCGATTTTGGGAAGTTCACCGGAAACATCGATAACCCTTCCTTCTAGCGTGATCGGGTTTCCAAAAACGGAGCGCTGTTCCATCTCTTCCCAAGTATGCTCGAATGATTGATAGGTCAATGCAGGCGTGAAAGTTCTCAAACTTCCAATATTGGTCTGTGCCTGTTCCTTGAGATTCAGACCATGAAAAAAGGACAGTTGTAACTGCTTTCCGATCAGCTGTTCAACAGGCCAATCCTTCTCAACCAGCAAATGTTCTTTTCGGGGCTCAATGCCTTCTCTGAAAGTCACTTTGACCTGTACCTTATCACCCGAAAAAGTAGCTTCTCCAGCTTCCGCAAGCTGATTGGAACTTCTCAGTTGTCCAAATGGAACTGTAGGGTCAAAAAGGTGTGCGTATTTGGTTTCTCCATTCCATTCGAAAGAGACAGCAGGTGTTCTGTAATTATCCCAACGGAAATCAAAATTCTGGTATCGGATTTTTTCTTTTTCGGGAAGTAATTCCCAAAGCTTATCTGCTAAATCCTTGCTTTCCTTTCCGTTCTCATCCACAAAACTCAGTTCCTGTTTTGGTAAATTGCCATTGAGAACCTTCTCCCAATTCTTGTATTGGGTTTCAGAAATCGCTGGTTCTGCCTTTCTTTCAACAGGTCTGAAAAATAAAGAAGGCACCTCTTCAGTTTTGAAATCTGTCCTTTCAAAAACCACTTTAGAAGTAATCCCAGCCTGCTGAAACATTTGATTCAATAACTCAGCTTTTTCCCTTGGGGTGGCAAAACCATCCCTCAACACCCCATTGATGCCATATCGTATTGCCGTCCCCATCCCTCTGAGGGAAGAAGCTGAAGGAGGAACCAAGTTGATTTCATCCCTTACGAAATTGAACATGGCTTCAGGATCCTTTCCTGCTATAAGATTTTCTATCCTTTTCGGTAAATAATCAGGACTTTGCTGAATCGCCTGCAGCATTTCTTCCCATACCCCAAAAACATCCTCTGATTTCCCATTGGCTTCTATGGCGTTTGAACAAGATGGTAATAAGGTAGATATCCCTGAAAAAAAGCCCATAAGCGCCAATTGCTTGAGAAAATCCCTTCTGGAGTTTTCATTGTTGGTATCATGATCAGTATAAGAAGTGCTGGAATCCGGCATAGCTTATTCAAAAAGTTTAAGGATTTAAAACGCGTTGCTGGTATTTAACAGTGTATTTTCCGTATGACTCATTTGTGGTTGCAGATCTAAATTCAATCTCAGTAACCATTCCATTAGAATCGATTTTATTTACCGAGTTTCTAATGAATTCAATTCCCTGCCAGCTGTTTTTAATTTGAGTTATTTGCTTTGAAGCAAATAAGTAATAGTTTAAGATATTGGGTAAAAGATGGAAATTCAGTTTGCTGTTTACATAATTAAAAGCACCTTTTCCACCTGAATATTTTATTTCATTGAAATCCCCATTGTCTATCAAATCAAGATCCTTGTCAAACTTTATAGTAAATTGGATTTCAGGATTTTCCACATTGGTAACATTCATTATTCCGGTAGATTCATTAAAATCTACAGAGTAGTTTCTCGGAGAACTATTAGATAAGATATGTTCATAGCTTACCAATTGATTGTTTTGGTAGGTGAAATTGGTGATACGATCATTCAATCCATCGCTGTCACCAAAGCGATTTTGGACGGTCTTGATGATTTGACCAGAATTATTATAGGTAAAAAATATATTATCTGCCTTAAATCCTGTAGCATCTGATTGAATGATGGCTTGCAATTTATTCGCATCGTCATAAATAAAATCAAAACTATAATTCACAGTAGTTTCATTTGGCTTGAAATAACTGATTGTTTCAGGAAAAAAACCGACTTCAGGTCCATCCTCAGTAGTTTCCTCATCTTTGTCAAATAAGGAACAGGAACTGATGGTTAAAAACGCAATAATGAAGTAGGTCAATTTTGTCAAAGAAGATTTCATGATTGATATTTTAGGCAGTTTTATAAATTTTTAAACAACTCCAGGTACTTCTCTCCTAAAACCGGAACCGGTTCCATTTTCCCATTGACGGCTTTGATCAGTCCAACTATCCAAAGGAAGAAGAGGAGAAACATTCCTACGATATAGACCAGCCAGCCAACTATGGGAATCAAGCTGATGGCAGCCAAAACAAGCCCGGTAATCATGAGACCAAGAGACTGCTTGATATGGTAGGTGGCAAATGGATATTTCTTTTCATTATTCATCACGAAGGCTATGACCAATCCTATGATGGTGATATAAGCCAAAATGGCTTCTGTTTTACCTTCTGTTTGCTGGGTTATTTCCTGTTCTTGCATATTCTAATCTTTTTTTTAAAATCAATCCTTCAAATCATCATCTTCAGGCCTTACCTGAAAGACCAGTCTCTCAAGGTTCAGTCTTCTGTTGCCATTGAAATTGTATAGCTTGAGTGCCTTGACTTCTCCTTTCAAAAGACCTCCTTCACGCCATACTTTGACATAACTATTCGTATTTTCAAAAGTATAGAATGATATATAGTCAACACTTTCTTCACCGTTCCAGTAACTTACAATCGCATGGTCCGGGTAATTGAGCAATTGATTGATGTAAGGGGTTCTGTACTCCTTATCCAAGGCCCAGGGCTTGGAATCTTTGGATTTGATAGTGATGGAAATTACATCTGAACTGCGAGGATGATCGTCCGGAGGATAAAAATTAATGGTAATCAAAGGATCCATCTGAACCCCTGTAATGGCAACATAGGCATCAAAATCATCTGTAAGGGGCGAATTGGCAGAGGATACACCCACGTATTTGCTTTCATCATAAACCATTTCTCCTTTTATATCACCCGAGAAAACTGCTTCGAATCTTTCCGGGTCTTTTATAGTTGGATTCGGTTCGTCCTTATCACAGGCTATAAAAACTGAGCATACTAAAAATAAACTGAATATCTTTTTCATCTTTCTATTGGTTAACATTATCTGACATTTACTTGTAATTCTACTGGTTCATAGGCCACGCATTCCATGATGCCACTGGTATTTTTCTTTTTCTTGGTATTCTTATTATCGATGAATTCCATATACATCATCAGGCCGTTTTGATACTCTGATTGCAAAGAGCGTAGTTCAGCCGGTATGGTATTGGGGCCGGATCCAAAGGCTTCGTTATTGAAAGTCACTGGCATGTCCATGGCCATATACATGATAAAGGTATGGTCCTCACTTTCCATTTTTCGGCCTATACAATCGTAGCCCAAGAATTCCTTATTGGGTAATTCTGTGATGGTATAATTATCGTAATTAAAATTATTGTCCTCTCCTTCATCCAATTCTTCCCCTATATCCAGAGAGGTGGCTATCGCTTGGTCGTTGATAAAATTGACCATTACTTTATTTTCTTCGTCCATCACCATAAAAAAATCCATTCCGGCGTCCATTTTAATCCCCATATAAGAGGCCGACTCATTGAGGTAATAATCAATCGTCATATCCCCTTCTGAAGTATTGATTTTCAGGGCATACCTGTATTGAAATGAATAGGAATCCGGTAAGGAGGCTGTATCAACAGGTTTCCCTATTTTACCAGCTCCCATCCCTTTAAAATTAGGGTTCAGGATTTTATCCATGGCATTCTCGGTTACCTGACCAGCCTTATCAGCAGTTTTGAATTCAACGACTTCTTTTGTTCTTTCTTCCACCTTTTTCTTTAGGTCTTTTAAAAATTGGGCATCCGCCTGATTGCCCATCATCACGATGGTGCATACAAATAGCAATATTTTTTTCATGGTGAGTTTATTTTAATTGTTTCTCAAATCTCATCAGGAATGCAGAAAAAGGATGAAAGAGATGTATCAAAAGATGGTACTGTGGTAACATCACAAAAAAAACCTGCCCAAAATCGCTTCTGAGCAGGTTGAAAAATATGTACATTCAATTAAAAATAAGTTTCACTTCCAACTAGTATCATTTTACCACAAAGACAATACTGGCCGGTCCAATTTTTCCATCAGGAACCAGCTCTCTTTCCCTATCCCCAACCCAGGTAGCGACCGGAACCATTTCCAACATGATCTCATATTTTCCTATTGGCAAAGGACGTTCTGCCTTGGGATCATGAAGGCTAGATAAAGGCACATCCCCCACATGTTTTTGTAAGGCTGGAATCACATCAAAGGCTTCGATAGGAACAAAAATATCTCCAGGTAAAAAGAGATCTCCAGGAAGCCATGGCCATCCTTTTCTTGTACTGGTATGGATGGTCTTCCCATCTCTTTTCACCGTTGTTTTTAAGTCAAAAAGCACAATCCCCCTACTGCCCATACCATCTGCCTTGTAGGAAAAACTGACTTTATACTTTCCTTCCTTAAAACTCTTAAATAGATCTACCGGTACTACTTCTTTGATGACACCATCCCTTGGAAAACCTGTAACGGCCATTTTCCCCTCGATTCTTTGTCCAAATACCGCAGTTGCGCTCAGTACAATCATCATGCATAAAATTCCTGTAATTTTTCTCATTTTTATTTTGTTTAGGTTGATAATTAAGATGTTACAAAGCCAGCTTGGCCGATAAACTCCCAAAGCTCCTGCATGGCTGTTTTTTGGCCTCTGATTAGCAGGATGAACCGCTTTTGGTAGACAAATTCTATCTCTGCATAGCTGTCGAAAGTATTCTCCTTTTCTCTTACCCGAACCCCTTCTTTTTCGAAGATCCGCGTGTATCCAATGGTATTTTTTTCTTCAAAATCCATTTTCAGGCGCTGTTCGGCTGCATTCACCATGATGGCCCCGGTAGTACCGGCCCCATCGGTAATTTCTATGGAAATGGATTTTTCTGAACCTGGAAAATGCTGGTAGATCCCCTGAATGCCTACAAATCCCAAAGATTCTGTATGCCCGGACATCATTTTCGTCCTACTGAAAAGCCCTATTTTCTCAGGCAACAAATCTTTTAATTTCTCATTGCTCAAGGGAATTTCCCTTTCCAACCCTTGAAAAGTTTTACTTGAAGAATCCCGGGGTCCGTTTGGAGGCGCCAAACTCCCCTGAAGCACTCCAACAGGAGTAGAAATTGTGTCCCGTATCTTTTTGTTGTCACGGTTACAGGCCATAACACCCAAAAAGACAATCATGAAGCTCCATATCTGTATTTTTTTCGACATTTGCAGTCTTCTTAAATTTTGGAAGGGTCAAGGAGTTCAGTAAAACCCCAGAGTTCTTCAGCTGTAGTTTTTTCTCCTGAAATGATGAAATAAAATCTCTTGTCCAAAGCGAATTCCAACATCGAAGATCCACTTTGCAGCATCTCTTTTTGAAAGACTTTTACGCCGTTTCTTTCATAAACTTTGATGTATCCCTGGGCATTGCTTTCTTCATATTCCTTCCCCAATTTCATCTCCAATAGGGCAAATACTGCAGGACCCAAATTCCCTGCCCCATCTAGAAATTCCAGATAAATTGATTTCTTGGGATCATTAGGCACCCTGTATGTCATACTGATCCTTGAATCCTCCCCATTCTCTATAAAGGAGTCCGGATCAAGTTGGTATTCCTTATATTGTGTTGGCAGCCAGGCTTTGATTTCTTCAATGGAATGTGGATTTCCTATTTTTGGTTCTTCACCTTTATTCTGCTTAGCAGCAGCTTTCAGGATCATGTCCTTGGTTTGGTTAATCTTATCCATTTTACTTTCACCATCGTTGGTCTCCTTTTGGGAACATGCTGAAAAACTGATCGCGATCAGACATGGCAACAACAATCTTATTTTCTTTCTCATATACTGGTTTATTTAAATTTTTCTTTGTCAGATTAGGCCATTCCACATTCCTTTTGACAGCAAATGGCCATTTGTCTCATCTTTTCCTAAGTCTCGAAAACTTTACTTTTACTCTGGAAAATCATGGTCTACAACCACATCTACAGCAACAAAGAGCTTATCCAGGGACAAGTCATGCCCGGTCAAGGTCACATGATAGCGTTGGTCTTTGATGAATTCGATTTCTGAATCCATTTTATCTTGGTCTTTTTTCAGGATGCTTTTTGCCAAAACCCTGTTTCCTTTATAGGTCATCGTGGAGGCCTGAATTTCTTCCGAGCTTTCGCTGAGATCCATTTCAAGCATTTTAAAGACAGCATTGACATGTTGAAATTGGTGGTGACCGGCACCATCTATCACTTGTAAAACAACATGAGGCCTATCCGAGTCCTCGGAGTTGGAATACACTGCATAGACACCTTTCAGTCCTGGGTAAGACCTACTGTTGCGCATAGGAAAACCGATCAATTGATCAGGAATCATCTGTAGATAATCCCCATCGTTGAGCAGCTCTTTCTCCATCAATTTCATCAGCCAAGTTGTTTCTTGATTGCTTATCTCTTCACTTACCTGTTCCAATGTTGTCCCTTTGTCCTTTCCGCATGAAGCGGACAAAAGAGCCAAAATCAAAACAGCAGAAAAAGGAAGGCAAATAGCACTGAACAAATGGGAAAAGTTCAAAGGGTTTGAAGGCTTCAACATAGATAAAGTGGATTTTGAGTAAGCAAGCTATAAATCCCTTGAGCCATTCTATATCAACAATGTATCGAAGCATATCACAGATGTAACATGATTAAAAAAACGATTTCTTAATATTTTAAAATTTGGCCGATTATCCATTTATTTGAATAAACCAAAACACCATAACTAATTATATTCGAAAGATTTCATTATATTCAAAATATAATTCTTCTTCACCCCATCTGACTTAAAACTATGAAAAGCACTTTTTTTGATGGTTTGCTTACTTTGATGATCTGCTTGAGCTTTACAGCATTCATGTTGCTGTTGACTCATCCACTTTTCTCCCAATCAGGCCTGAGCTTTAGGCAGCTTTCGGTGAATGATGGCCTTTCCCAAAATTCAGCAATCTCCGTCACCCAAGATCAGGATGGTTATTTGTGGATTGCGACACAGGAAGGGCTCAACCGATATGATGGGTTTGAGTTTGTGGTGTACAACAAAAAATTCCTCGATATCACCGAAGAAAAAAGGCTCTTGCTCGGAAAAGTTTTTGCAGATTCCAAAAACAGGATTTGGATTATTCCTGAAACTTCAACACCTGAGTTACTCAACAGAGAAAAAGATGAATTTGAAGCCATAGAGGGCATCAAAGCAGCAAACTGCATTTTTGAAGACAGGCGGTCTACTATTTATTTTGGTACGCTATCCGGACAGCTTTATGCATGGAATGAACAGTTGAAAAAAGCAGAATTGGTATGGACAGATCCGGCCAAAGAATTTGCCGCAATCAGCCAATATGACCAAAAACATCTCCTGATCACTTTTAAAAATGGAATTGCATTGTTCAATACTGAAAACTTACAGGTAAGCTCTTTGCTGGAAACAGGAATCGATGTGGGTTTCTCAACGGCCAAGGTGGACCATGAAGGTTTGATTTGGATAGGAACCTTAAACAGTGGAGTTTGGACTTATGATGTGAAGGAAAAATCGGGAAAGCCTCATTCCAAAGAAATCAAGGGAAAACAGCCTACCGGGAATATGGTGTTGGATATCTTTATTGACTCCCAAAACCGGATCTGGGCAGCTACTTATGGGGCCGGCATCGCATTGATTGATAAGACCAATGCTGACATTACTTATTACCAATTCAGCAAACAAAACCCTAGATCATTACACTATAATGATATCCTCTGCATTTTTGAAGATTATACGGGTACACTGTGGTTTGGGTCCGATGGTGCCGGTTTGAGTTTTTATGACGCCTATTTGGAAAAATTCAATTTTTTCCACAATCAGCAGGTCCCTGAAAACATCCATATCGATGTCATCCGGGCAATTTATGTGGATGAATTTGACCAGGTTTGGCTGGGGACTTCCGGAAAAGGTCTGACCAAGTATGATCCGAAAAACAATACCTGGAAAACTTTCACCCACAATTCAAACGACCCCAACAGCATATCCAGCAATAGGGTCATGAGTTTGGAAGGCGACCGCAATGGCAATTTATGGATAGGATATCAGGATGAGGGGCTGAGCCTAATGAACATCAGTACTGGCAAATTCACCCATTATCACGAACAATCCTCTGTCAGGTTACCAGGTTCGACCATCTGGAAAATCCATAGAGACAGCCAAAACAGATTTTGGTTGGGTACCAGAAACAGTGGTCTGATTCAGTTTGACCCCAAACAAGGCGTGATGGCTCATTTTGTTCATGAACCTGATCAGCCCCAAAACAGTCTTCCTGACAATAATGTAAGGACCATCTTGGAGTCGGGAAAAGATGAATTATGGATAGGTACTGAAAATCAAGGAATTGCCAAACTCAACCTTTCCACTGGAAAATTCCAGCAAATCCGACATCAACCCGACAATCCCGAATCATTGAGCAGCAACAATATCAAGTCGCTGCATTTGGCTCAAGGCAATATATTGTGGGTTGGTACTAACGGTGCGGGCCTAAACAGGCTGGATTTGAACAGCATGGAAGTTGACCTCATCAATACCGCTACGGGTTTATCCAATGATGTGGTTTATGGAATTCTTCCTGATAATGCTGGTAACTTATGGCTGAGCTCCAACAAAGGCATCACCAAAGTCGAGACAAACAAAAATAAAGACGGCAGCTTTACTATCACCAATTATTCCAATTATGATGGCCTGGCCACAGAGTTCAATACCGGTGCTTATTTCAAAACCGATAAAGGCACCTTGTATTTTGGAAGCCTCGAAGGTTTTTATTGGTTCAATTCAGAAGACATTGCGCTGAATGACATTCAGCCTAAAACGGTCATTTCAGATTTTTTTGTGTTCAACCGAAAGGTGAAAATCAGCCCTAACTTGACATTAAAACATAATGAGAACACCATCACCATCAATATGGCAAGTTTGGTATTCTCCTCCCCTGGCAAAAACGAATTCCAGTACAGATTGGATAAGCATGATGAAAACTGGATTAATTCAGGATCCAACCACCAAGCCAGGTACACGAATTTATCACCGGGAGATTATACCTTCTATGCCAAATCCAGTAATTATGACGGCATTTGGTCAGTGGAACCTGTTGGAATAAGTTTTACGATTTTACCGCCATGGTACCTGACCTGGTGGGCATATCTCATCTATGCATTTATTCTAGCTTTGGCTTTGATTTGGGTTTACCAATACCTTAAATGGCGCTGGCAAATGCAGTTCAACCTGAAAATGAAGGATGATGAAGCCCAAAGACTGAAGGAAATTGATGAATTCAAGACGAATTTTTTCACCAATATTTCCCATGAATTCCGGACTCCGCTGACGCTTATTGCCGGCCCTGTGGAAAGGTTGATCAGTCAGTCCGAAAATCCCATTGTCAAATCCCAGTTGAACCTAGTCAAACAAAATTCCCAAAGACTCCTGAATCTGGTAGACCAACTTTTGGAAGTCACCAAGATCAAATCCGGAAAACATCAACTAAGGGTACAAAAAGGGAATTTGGGATTGCTGATCCAGTCCATTGTCTCCAATTTCTTCTATCTGGCTGCTGAAAAAGATATGCGGATCATACCAGCGGTCCCATTGATGACCGAGGTATGGTTTGACAGTGACAAAATTGAAAAGATCCTCAGCAATCTCCTTCAAAATGCCATCAAATATGGCAAAACGGGGACAGATATTGAGGTTAGCAGTTCCCTCAAAGGAAATCACCTGCATTTGAAGGTGACCAACACAAGCGTCCAAAAGTACAGTCCTGAAGAAATCACCCATCTTTTTGATAAATTCTATAAGCCTGATCTGAAATCTGAGGGCTTCGGAATTGGCTTGCCTTTGATCAAAGACCTGGTGGAACTCAATCATGGTAAAATAAAACTGAATGTCGATGAAAGCAAGAAACTTTTTGCTGTAAGCATTCGATTGCCAATTGATAAATTTTCATTTCGACCTGAGGAGGTCATGGAAGAGGAAGAAAAAGAACTTCAATTAACTTCATTGAAATCCGCTCCAAAAAACGATACCGCTCCATTGGTCCTGGTCATCGAGGATAATGAAGAAGTCAGGACTTTTATTTCTAACGAACTCCTTCCCTATTACCAAGTGCTGGAAGCTGCAGATGGGAAAGAAGGACTTTATCAGGCCTTTAAAAAGATACCTGACCTGATCATTTCCGATGTGATGATGCCTGACATAGATGGCATAAACCTATGTGAAACCCTCAAAAAGGATGAAAAAACATCCCATATCCCCATCATTCTCCTTACTGCAAAGTCAGAGGAAGCAGATAAAATCAAAGGGCTGGAAGTAGGTGCAGATGATTATGTCCTGAAACCATTCTCCACCAAACAGCTCCTGATCAGAATTGAAAAACTCATAGAGTTGAGAAAAAATCTGAGGATCAGGTATTCTGGCAAAACACAAATTTCCCCGAATGAGATTGCTGTGACCTCAACAGATGAGAAGTTTCTGGAAAAAATCCAGAAGATAGTAGACGAAGACTTGGCAGATAGTAATTTTACAGTAGAAGAATTCTGTAAAAAACTGGGCATGAGCCGTATGCAGCTGCACAGAAAACTGACTGCGCTTACCGGACTTTCCACTACTGCCTTCATAAGGGATCAAAGGTTAAGACTTGCTATCCAGCGACTGGAAAAATCAGGGGAATCCATTTCAGAAATTGCCTATGCTGTTGGCTTCAGTTCACCTTCCTATTTCATCAAATGCTTCAAAGAGACTTATCAGATGACCCCAAATGAATATTTGGCAAGTGAGAAATAGCAATCAGAATTTCCATCCCATCCTTAAATCCATGTGTTCAGCGACATGCCCATGAGCTTTTAATCCTATTCCCATAAAAAACTGGTTCATGATATTATAATTCAGCACATAACGCTGATAAAAAATGTATTCGTTGTAACCTACTGGTTTATGAATGTACATTGCCATTCTCTGACTGAAATCAATCTTCCCAAATAAGAAATGATGGGATATAAATGGTGCCGGCATTAGGGCTTCTATTCTGCTGTTTTCAACTTCCAGTGAAAAATCCTTGTTGAGTTCCAACCCAGCCCCAAATCCATTGATATTGGTCAAAGGTTTAATCCCTGCAAAAACTAGTGAAATATTGGGTTCTCTACCATCTTGGCCTTGCTGGGTTGAAAAACCGCTTTCGAGATAATAGATGGGCTTTTTGGAAATTACTTCCTTCTCATAGTTTGGCAATGGATTATTTTGAAAATACCGAACCAATCCAAGACCTGCCATCGGGTAATTTATTCCCTTGTTAGGCTGACGCTGTCCACCATTGGAAATATGGTTATAAGAAAATGACATTTGCATACCCCAATCTGTAGCAATACTATATTCCAATTTTGGTGTAAGGTATATCAGGAAACTAATCGGTGCGCTGAAAAAGATGTTTTCTGGATTGGAAACTTCATTGTAAACTTTATTCAGGTAACTTACCCCTATGCTGGACAAAAGGCTGAAAGTCCATTTTTCGTTTTTCCAGAGAATGGGTTCGAAGGTACCTGTCAGACTGCTAGCTGAACCAATGATCTCTGGATTTCCGAAATTATGATACGAAAACTGTAGTCCCAAATAATGAAAACAAAAACAATTCTCCCAGTTTTTCTTGTCAGTTTTGAGATTTTGATAGTGAATTGAAAATCCAAATGGATCTGTTTGTGATATTCTTGTTAGATCTTGTGAATGTGGGATGATAAATCCATAATTACCTTCCAGACCAAGCCTTTTTACATTTTGTGCAAAAAGATAGGTATGAAACAAACATAATGAAAACAAAAAAAAGATCTTTTTCATTACTTTATAGTCTATTCTAAAAGCAAAAACTAATTACAATTCAAATACAAACTACAGCAAGATGATAGCCAACACACCTCCCCCGCCCTACTATGCGGTTATTTTTACCAGTATACGTACAGAGATCGAAGAAGATTACCATTTGATGGCTGAAAAAATGGTTGACATTGCCCAAGAACAGGAAGGATATTTAGGTCATGAATCTGCCAGAGAGTGTCTTGGCATCACCGTAAGCTATTGGGAGAGTTTGGAATCTATCAGAAAATGGAAAATGCAAACCGATCATTTACTAGCCCAAAAGTTGGGAAAAGAAAAATGGTATGCCACTTATAAAACCAGAATAAGTCTGGTAGAACGTGATTATGGATTTGAAAAAAGCTGATTACGCAGTTTCAACATCTTGGGTGACTTTTGTTCTATAATTTTAGCTCACTTTTGATTTGCTTTGTTGAGTTTGAAAACAATTATAGTAACCGCAATTATGAACAGTAAATTTTGGGACGAAAAATTCAGCTTATCACCAAACCTATATGGTGAAAAACCCAATGAATTTATCCAAGAGCAGCTTACACATTTAACTCCAGGGAAAATCTTATTCCCTGGTGAAGGAGAAGGCAGAAATGCCCTGCATGCCGCAGCTTTGGGCTGGAATGTCACTGCCTTGGACCAAAGTCAGATTGCCCAAAAACATACTTTGCAAAAAGCTGATGCAGCTGGCCTTAAACTCGACTATCTTGTTTGCGATGTAACTGTATTTATTCCTGAACCTGAAAGTTTTGATGCCATTGCTTTGATCTATTTTCACCTGCCATTGAGTATCAGAGATCAAGTCCATCAAAAATTCGAAAAATCGCTAAAGAAGGGAGGTACCCTCCTGATTGAAGGATTTGGAAAAAGACAGTTGGAATACAGCTCAGGCGGACCTAAAAACCTGGAAATGCTCTATGATATTGAGGAAATAAAATCCAGTTTTCCAAATATCCATTGGGAACTTGAATTTGATGACATCCTACATCTCAAAGAAGGGGAAGGACATGCAGGAGATGGTCATGTGATCCGACTCCGCGGAAAAAAAATCAAATGACAAACTGATTAAAATCAGCTTTTTCTTGGCAAATCCTAGGTATCTTGAGTACGTACAAATGAATGAAGGGAAATCTAAATGCCCCTTCATTGATATTGAGAAATAATTTGAGCTTAGCAGAACACAAACCATCAAGACCATGAAAATCCTCGTCCCTACCGATTTCTCCGATAACGCCAACAATGCTTTGGAGTTTGCCAAGAAAATAGCCCACAAAGAAAAGGCATCCATTACCCTTTTCTACGCTTTCTATGCGGTATATGATTTCGCAGCACAGGCAACTGAAATCATCGGTCAGATAGAGCAGGAAGCAAAAAAAGAGCTTAAAAAAGCTACTGAAGCAGGAAAAGCGGAAGGCCTGGAATTCAATTACAAATTGGTACAGGGCTCAGTTTCCACTTCGGTCACCTCTTTTGCCTACCGAGAAGATTATGACCTCATCGTCATGGGCACTCAGGGTGCAAGTGGCATCAAAAAAACACTGATCGGTTCCAATACCGGACATGTCATCAAAGAAAGCATGGTGCCTGTTCTTGCTGTTCCCCAACATGCTAAATGGGACAATAACTATAAAATCTCTGTGGCTTTGGAACTTGAAAAAGAAGAGGAAAAATATTTTAAAAACCTTTTCAAAATGACGGCTCCCTTAGGATTACCTTATGAATTTTTCCATGTCAAAACAAAGGAAAATTTCGAAAAAGAAATTGAATTCAAGGGACTTGAAGGTTATATCAAAGAAAAATATCCCCAGTCAGAGATCAGTTTCCTGATGCTTAATGCCAAAACAGCAGGGGAAGGCATGAACGCCTATCTCGACAAAAATAAGAATACCATGCTGGTGATGTTTTACAAAAATAAAACCTTCTTTGAATACCTGTTTAACAGAAGTGAAACACTGGAAATGGCCTACCATACGCATGTGCCTTTGTTGGTCATCAAATAAGTTTCAATCAGAAGCAAAAAGAAAGCCCCAAATGAAATCGTTTGGGGCTTTATCTTTATTTACCATTTGAAATTCTTATCTGAACTCATAATCTACACCACTAACCTGGGACAGTAAAGTAGCCGGAGCATCCAAAGCTACTGCTGCACCTCTTGGAGTAGGTGTTACAGGAGAGTTTTCCGCCAAATAGCCAAGCATCACTTGGTGCAAAGTAAATTCTGTATTGACTACATTTTTCACATCATTCATTCTACACACCACATCAGCCGGGTCTCCTTCCCTTTCGCAGGCAGAAATCTTATAAGTCTTATTCAAATCTACTGGCTCACCTTTGACAGTCATGGATTGTATCCTTTTACCTTCTTCTCCAAAAGCATGGAATCTGACTTCCATTCCTTTGAATTTGGTTACCCAACCACCAAATCTCTTGGAAGCATCTTCAGCAAACACATTATTCAATTCCTTTTCCATCCAGTTCCACAACTGCTGTCCAGTCACTTCACCTCTACGAACCACGGAATCTACAGGCAACATATCATAGATAAATCCTCTTGTGATCGGAATATTACCGGTTTCATCTGGAGTGGCCAAAGGTGGACAGAACCTGAAGCCATTGGACAACACGATGTCAATGTCCGGCATTTGCCAGCTTAAAGCATCTGTGACCATGGTATCAATTGGGTTTTCGATCACAAAATATCTGTAAAGTGGAATGGTGCTGTAACCCACCACTTTACTGATTTCTTCTTTGAATGGCGCTTCTACCTCATCAATGATTTTTGCCAATCTTGGAGATTCAGTGATTTTATCTGCTTCAATTTCAAGCATTTCATATGTTTCACCTACCAGCTTTCCTTGGTCAAAGTTTAACTCCAACTTACCCAGGAATGATCCAAATGCACCTGGCTGCACCACCTTGGCGTATTTCCCTTGGATAGGTTTTCTTACGCGTTCATGCGTATCAGCACCTAAAATATAATCTACCCCCTCACATGAAGGATGATTTGACAAAGCTATTTCCTGAGACAATCCAATATGGGACATGATGGCCACAAATTGACATTGTTCCTGATTTCTGAGCACATCTACATAATGTGCAAGGTTATCCTCAGGTTTGGTAAAGATGATTCCCTCACTGTAGCCAGGAGATTGTCTTTTTGGCACCAAGTGATCATTGTACCCAATAAAACCAATTTTCACGCCGTTAACATGCCAGATGTGATAAGGAGGGAATATCAACTCACCTCTTCTACCATCACCTAAGTCATGGTACATATTCGCACAAACTTTACCTGCCTGAAGCGACCCCATAAGCTTTTGCATAGGCGCTTTATTGTACACTACTTCCCAGTTACCGGGAGAATAGAGATCGTAAGACATGGCATTTAAAATCGGAACAATGGCACTTCCTTCAGTCTTTACTGACAACATGGATCCTTGGAACATGTCTCCAGTATCAATTAAGAAAGAATAATCACACTTTGCTCTTTCCTGTTGAATAAACGCATGTAAATTGGCATAACCCCCTGTTTTCCTAAAGACGATTTGACCATCTTCCCAAAAAAGCTCATCATGGGGATGCAGCTGACAATGCACATCAGTAGTCTGAAAGATGGTTACCTTGAATTTGTCTTTTGGTTCGTCTGAAGCGGAAGCATTTTCGCTCTTTGGACTTTCACAGGCAACAAAAGGATTCGCTGCCAATAAACCAGTACCAGCTCCTAGAGCGCCAAGTTTCTTGAGAAATTCTCTTTTTGAATTATTCATTATGGGTCAATTGTAATGTTTCAGGATTAAATTACTAATATTCAACAGATTGCAAACAAGATATAAATTATTTTCACTACAATTCAAGCAAGCATGAACTTACCCAAATTATATCTTTGCTTCAAATATGAAGTTTTCTGATTTGATCTTTTGTGACTTTTATTACACGTATACCTTTCCATTCATATTTTTACATTAGCGGAAATTTTTAAAAGAAAATCAACTAATTTTATCCTGTGACAATTATAAAGTGTGACATTTGATTGAAAACAAAAAATTGAAGTATCTAGAAATTTGTTTCAGCGTTAAATCGGACCTAGCAACAATTATTACACAGCCACATAACATGAAAAAACTACTATTCAAATCATTGATCATCAGCAATTTTTTAATGCTGTTAATTTTCAATGTTTTTGCTACAGAAGAAAAGTCCCTGCTTTGGAAAATCAGTGGAAACGGACTCGAACAGGAATCCTACCTTTTCGGTACTATACACCTGATTTGCCAGGATCAATTCAAAATGGATGCAAGAATTCTACAGGCTTTTGAATCTTCAGAAAAGATCATTATGGAAATTGACATATCTGATCCCAATGTGATGATGGATATGCAACGACTTTCCCTAAACAAGGATTTCAAAAATATCAAAGATGAATTTGATCCGGATCATCAAGTTGCCGTAGATGAATTTTTAAAAGCACAATTAGGTGTAGGCCTGGACCAATTAGGCGTCATGAAACCATTTATCCTTTCCACCATGATAATGACCAAGATGTTGCCCTGTGAAGAAATAAGTGGTTATGAAATGTTCTTTATCGAAAAAGCCAAAGAACTAGGCAAAGGTATGGGAGGATTGGAAACAGCCGAATTTCAGATCGGATTATTTGACCAAATTCCTATCAAAACCCAACTGGACGATATCGGCAAAATGGTCATTGAAGGAAATAGCATGGAGGAATTCCAAACCTTGGTAGATGCCTATTTGAATGAAGACATTGACCTACTTTTTGAATTGATCACCGTCAATGAGATGTTTCAGCAAAATGGCGATATCTTACTTAACTTCAGAAACGAAACCTGGATTCCACAAATTGAAGAGGCCATTAAAGAACAAGCTACATTTATCGCTGTGGGTTCAGGGCATTTGTCCTCTGAATTAGGTGTGATTCAATTGCTCCGAAATGCAGGCTACACGGTAGAACCTGTAAGATAATTCAAAAAATCCCAAACAACTGATTACAGGAGTGGTTTTGAAGCTACACCCCAAATCTTCAATTTTGCTTTTGAAAATTATATCCTATGAAAAATATTTACTTCTTAATCGTTTTTGGCTTCTTGCTCCTAAGCTGCAGTCAAAACGATGCTGATCAGGTTTACATCAATGGAATTGTTTACACAGTAGATGAAGCCAATCCAAAAGCAGAAGCAGTAGCAGTCAAGGATGGCCTCATTCTCGCTGTTGGTACAACTAAGGAAATCCAATCCTATGTAGGTAATAAAACCGAAGTCATTGATCTTCAAGGAAAAACCATGACACCCGGTTTCATAGAATCCCATGCCCACTTGATGGGTATTGGCTACAACAAACTGGAAATCGACCTGATGTATGTACAAACCTACGATGAACTTATCGAAAAGGTGGCTGAGGCAGCTGCTAAAGCTAAACCAGGAGAATGGATAACAGGTAGAGGTTGGCATCAGGACAAGTGGATCAAAATGCCGGATAATACCGTAAAAGGATTCCAAACCCATGATCAGCTTAGTGCAGTCACCCCCGACAATCCTGTTTTCCTAGCCCATGCTTCAGGACATGCTTCTTTTGTCAATCAAAAAGCCATGGAACTTGCAGGTATTACACAGCTCGGAAGTGAAAATCCAAAACAGGAAATTGAAGGCGGAGAGGTATTGAGAGATGAACTAGGTAATCCAACAGGTGTTTTGGTGGAAACTGCATCAGGCTTAGTAAGGAAACTGATTCCCGCTGATACCCCAGAAAGGAGAGAAAAAGCACTAGAGTTGGCCTTGCTGGAATTGGCTGAAAAGGGCATCACTTCCTTTCATGATGCCGGCAGTGGGCAGGATGTTATTGACTTGGTAGAGCAATTCAAAAATGAAGGCAAATTAACTTCAAGAATGTACATCATGTTGAGCAGCCGACAGCCTGACCTGCTTCAGGAATGGTATAAGAAAGGGCCTAAAATTGACCCTGACCATATGGTGACCGTCAGATCCATTAAATTGAACATGGACGGTGCCCTCGGCCCTTGGGGAGCTTGGTTATTGGAAGAATATGAGGATAAACCCGGACATACAGGCCATGAGACCATGCCTATTTCGCTTGTCAGTGAAGTTTCCGAAAAAGGACTTGAACTTGGTTTTCAGGTTTGTTCCCATGCCATTGGAGATAGGACCAATAGGGAAGTTTTGGACCGTTATGAGGCGGCTTTTGCCAAGTTCCCAAATATAACGGATCATCGTTTTAGAATTGAACATGCCCAGCACCTTCATCCTGATGACATCAGCAGGTTTGGGGAAATGGGTGTAATTGCCGCCATTCAAGCCATTCATTTGAGCTCAGATAGACCCTGGGCGATAGGCAGATTAGGTGCTAAACGTATTAAGGACGGTGCTTATGTGTGGCAAAAATTGTTACAGTCAGGCGCTGTGATTTCCAATGGTACTGATGCTCCTGTTGAACCTCTTGATCCTATACCTTCTTTCTATGCTTCTGTGACCAGAAAAACCCTCAAAATGACCCCGGAAGGAGGTTATGAGCCCGATCAGAAAATGACAAGAGAACAGGCTTTAAAATCCTATACATTGGATGGTGCTTATTCTGAGTTTGAAGAAAATTTCAAGGGTTCCATTGAGGTAGGAAAAGCAGCTGATTTTACTGTTTTTGACCGGAATATCATGGAAGTTCCGGAAAATGATATCCTCAATACCAAAGTGGCCATGACCGTAGTAGGAGGAAAATTAGTCTATAAAGCTAAATAATTTCTTTTTTGGAAGACCTGCGAGGTTTCTGAAACCTCGCAGGTATTTTTTTTAGTCAAAAATCAAGGCACTATCCACAAATAAATCACATGTTCCTTACCGTCAGGAAGTGTTATCACCTGTGTAGCATCAGGTTTCCAATCCCCCATATCAAATCGATGGGAAATGATCCGCGTTCCGGATTTCATTTGCAGAATCCTAGGTCTTAGCTTGAGGTTGATGTCCGGAAACAAATACAAGGTCAGTACAGTAGCCTCAGAAAAATCCATGGCGAAGAGATCTCCCTGATAAAATTCAACCATCTTGGATACTCCAGCTTTTTCGGCATTTGAAATGGCCAACACTACAAGTTCTGCATCTATTTCCACACCAATGCCTTTGGCTCCAAATTTTTCAGCAGCCCTGATGGGAATCCTACCATCTCCTGAACCTAAATCAATGATCACATCATCCTTAGTGACTTTTCCCAATTCCAAAATGGCATCCACTACTTCCCAAGGGGTGGTGACAAATGGAACAAGATCAGCGAATGAAGCAGAATCTTCCTGAGACTTAGCCTCAAAGCTTACCCAGTAAAAGAACCCTACGAAAAGGAAATATTTTATAGAATTACTCATTTCCAACCATTCATTAAAATCTTGTCTTCATCCAATCTCCAACACTATATTACCTGTTTTACTTCCTAGTGCAACATATTGGTAAGCCTCCTTGGCATTTTCCAGAGGAAAGCTTTTTTCAATCACCGGGCGAAAACCACTATCCTTAACTGCCTTTTGGATCAAATCCATACTGCCTTTGATATCCTTTGGAATTGGAAACAACACCCTTTTCCCTCCCTTTAGTTTGGTAATCAAAGGCAAATACAGGTTTTCTATGCCATCTCCCAATTCCGAGGACAGATAAAATCCATTTTCTTTCATAATTGGTTTACATTTCTTAAAAGTGCCTTTTCCAACGGCATCAAATATGACATCAAATTTCTCTTCTAACCTTGTAAAATCCTCCTTTTCATAATCAATTACCTTGTCTATTCCTAAAGACCTTATCAAATCCATGTTTTTGGTATTCGCTGTTGCGGTCACTTTCACTCCTTGGTATTTCAGTAATTGAACCAAAGCAGAGCCAATGCCTCCTGTGGCTCCGTTGACCAACACATTAGATTCAGAACCTAATTTGACATATTTTAGGAAATTTACTGCATAATGGACTCCTTCGGCACATGCTGCCGCCTCCCAAAATGAAAGTTTCTCTGGAATTGTCAAAATGTTTTTATCCTCTCTGTAAGCCAAATATTCCGCTTGAGAAGGCAAACCATTGTCATCAAATCCCCAAACCCTATCACCCACTTTAAATTTGGTAACCTGACTACCAACTTCTTCGATTATTCCTGCAAAATCAGTACCCAAAATGGCCGTCCTGGGCCTTGGCCAACCTACAAAGAATCGAAAAACATAGGGGGCACCGCTCAATACACCACAATCTGTTCTATTTACCGTGGTGGCATATACCCGGATCAAAAGCTCATGGGGCTTAGGTACAGGTTTGGGCATATTCTCAATCCTGATCTGATCTGGGCTTCCATAATGATGACGGACGGCTGCTTTCATGATTTACATTCCACTCACTGAATTAAGGATTCGGAAATAGCTACAAAATTCCTTTTTTGACCTCAACATAGCATAAAGTTAGAGATACTTTTCTGGACTTTTGATAAGCTTATTATTTTTGTTTGCTTATCATTGTAACAAAGAATTATGATGCTTAATAAAACAATATTCTTCCTGATCAGCTGCTTTCTGATTTCACCCCACTTTTTAGCAATTGGTCAGACAGATTCATTGTTGAGGGTTTTGGACAACTTGAAAAGACAAAGCCCAAATAGGCTGGAGAAAATTGCCGAGTTACAATTAGAGATAGCCATGGCCTACTACCAGGACCGTGATTTTCAACATTCACTTCAATATCATCAACAAGCAGGTGAAATTTTTTTGTCTTCCAAAAACCATGAAAAATACAGTGAGTGTCTGCATAACCTTGGGAATATTGCCTACTTCTTAGGTGACTCACAGGAGGCAATCCAATATTATCAGTTATCCATTGCTGAAAGGGAAAAATTAAAGGATTTAAAAGGTTTGGCATCCGGTTATAATAACCTGGCCAATGTGTACAACCGACTGGGCGATTATCCTCAAGCCTTGGGTTTTTATGAAAAGTCATTGGAGATAAAAGAAAAAATTGATGACCAAAAAGGAATTGCTTCCACACTCAAAAACATTGCCTCTATCCATTATTACAGGGACAACTATGTAGCTGCCTTAGAAACCAATCTCAGGGCACTCCGAATATCGGAATCATTAAAAGACACCACTGGCATTTCATTTGTCTATAATAATATCGCCCTCATTTATGAAAAGCAGGAAAAGTTGTCTGAAGCCTTAGATTACTACCAAAGGTCTTTGGAACTCAAAGAACAGACTGGAGATACCCAAGGAATGGCCACTACTCTCAACAACATAGGAAGTCTTTATCAAACAAAAAGAGAATTTGACAAAGCCTTGATTGCCCTTCAACAGTCTCTTGAAATTTCTCAAAAAATCGGAGAAAAAGAGGGCATCTCAGCAGCCATGAATAACTTGGCCAGTATCTATGAAGATCAAGGCCAAATGGACAAAGCACTGGAACTGTTTCTCCAATCCCAAAAAATAGATGAGGAAATCGGCAATAAAAGAGGCATGCTTTTGAGCATTACCAGCCTATCTAACATCTATTTTAATTTAAAAAATCACAAGTTGTCACTACGATTTGCCGAAGAAGGGATCATCCTGGCAAAACAGTTGGATTCCAAAGCAGAATTGAGAGATCTTAACGCACTTATTAGCAAAAACTATGAAGCTTTAGGAGATTACAAGTCTGCCTTATACCACAACCAACTATTCCATGCTTATGCGGACAGTGTTTTCAATCAGGAAATAGTAAGAAAAACCGCCAGAATCGAGGCGGAATATGAGTATGATAAGAAGTTGGCCATCATTCAGGCAGAACAAAAAGCCCTTGATCTTGAAATTGAAAAAGAAAAACAAAGGCAAAATTTCCAGAAGAGGTTGCTCATTCTTTCGCTCTTTGGTCTAATAATCATCGCTTCGGTCATCTTCCTGAATTACAAGAAGCAGAAGAAGGCAAAAATACTATTACAGGCAAAAACAGATGAACTTGAAAAAGCCAATCAGGTAAAATCAAAATTGTTCAGCATCATTGGGCACGACCTCAGAGGCCCTATCGGAAGTTTATACATGCTTTTGGGCTTGTACCGGAAAAACCAAATGGATGATGATGAATTCAAGCAATTGGTACCTGAACTGTACAAAAATGTCGGTGCAATTTTAGAAGTACTGAACAACCTGCTGCGTTGGTCAATGGGTGAAATGAAGATGATCAAATCAGAACCCTGCCCCATAATTCTCCACGAAAAATCCATTGAAATGCTTAACTTTTTTTCCACTCTAAGCCAACAAAAAATGTTGCAGATCCAGAATCTGATTCCGGAAGATCTTGCTGTGATGATGGATCCCAATCATCTGGAATTGATTTTGAGGAATTTGATCAACAATGCGATAAAGTTCAGCAATAAAGGAGGCCGGATTACCCTTTCTACTAAAGAGCAGGAAGATATTGTCACTGTGGCAATTCAGGATGAAGGTTTGGGAATGAGTCAGGAAGAAGTTGGGAAATTATTTCAGAACACCCTCGCAGATAGCAAGAGGGGTACTACCGGAGAACAAGGGACTGGTCTGGGATTAAATCTTTGTCAATTATACATAGAGAAAAGCGGTGGCAAAATTTGGGTGGAAAGCGAACCTGGTAAGGGAAGTATCTTTTATTTCAGTGTCAAAAAGGCATCTGTAAACTCAGAATTAGTCCATTAATTTTTTTGATCCATGTTACCTTGTTTCCCAGGTTGATGCTGTATTATCTCAAAAAATATTCCCTTCCTAACTAGAAGAAATTCAAACTAGGCATCCAATTTGTTATAATCCATAAAACATTGGCTTGGAAATATTTTGAGAATTCAAAATAATTATATCACCTGGTTTCAATCATTCAGGTAAAATTTGATTTTAACTATTTAACCAATTAAAACGCTACCCTATGAAAAAGCTCATTTTATTATCGTTTTCGTTTTTGATGCTGTTTTCCGGAACCGCATTTTCCCAAGGAATTAACTTTGGCATCAAAGCCGGTCCAAACTTTGCCAATTATTCAGGCTCTGGCTTGGACAATTATGATTTCAACGCTATTACCAGTTTTCACGCCGGTGCTTTTGTGGAATTGAAATTGATGGATACCTTTTCACTACAGCCTGAACTGCTTTATTCTACAGCGGGTTCCAAACTCTCCGGTGTGGGTGAGGACATTGAAAATAAACTGGGCTACCTGGCTATTCCTGTTATGGCAAGAGTTTACTTGATACCAAGCAGGCTAAGTTTGGATTTTGGACCTCAGGCCTCTTTTTTGCTCAGTGAAGCTGAAAATGTGGACATTTCGGATTCCAAAACTTTTGATTTCTCCCTAGGTGCAGGTATGACTTTCAATCTTGTTGGGCCATTATTTATTCAAGGCCGTTACAATGTGGGATTGACTGACGTCAAGCCGGATGCCAGGGTCAAAAACAATGTTTTACAATTGTCTCTTGGCCTGACTTTCTGATTATAAACTGTTCATAAAGCATAATTTATCCGCTGGATCTGAAATGCCTAAAAGCATCAGATCCAGCTTTTTTCCTTACATTTAATGTAGCCTTGGAGGACAAACAGGAATTACAATACGTCCTGTGGAGGTCAACATTTCAATACTACCGATGAAAGGGAAAATTTTTCTGCTATGGCTCTTTATGATTGTAATGGGTGTATTACCCACTGCCTGTGATCTTTTTTGCCGTGATTCCTGTGGCTGTAGACCTTTGCCTCCTGCCCGTAATTTTATCATCACAGACTTTTCAACAGAAGATTTTGTACTCAACATTACCAACTTCGACCCCGAATCTTACTATGATAGGGATAAATATTTCAAAGTTATTCAAGTAGCCCAAATTGAGTTTATCACTGAAAACACATCCAAAAGTCCTGGGATCAGTTTCATATCAGCGGCTTATGCATGTGATCCTATCCAAGGTATTTCCGAACAACGCCTTATTTCCTTGGAAATCATCAATTTGAAAGAAACAGTTTTATCTGAAACAGAAACACTTATGGTTGGACAAAATATATCCGACAGGTTTAATCTTACTGATTTCCCCCAATTTCCAGGAAAAGCCATTGCCGAATTTATCCAACAAGAGAATTATTTCAGAACTGGAGAATCTCTTTTATTGCAATGGAAAGATGAACTCAATGGTGGAACATTAGACCTTGAATTTACCATCATTCTCAAACTCGATGATGGAAAGGAATTCATTTTTGAGCATGAATTAATGAAAATTAAATAATATCTTAGGGTATAGTTTAGATGCCAATCAACCCTGACCTATATCCCCTTATGAAACTTAGCACATTATTTTTTTTTAGAAAAAACTTAGCCCTTTTACTATGTATTGGGATGATCCCCATTGGCATATTACAGGTTCAAGGGCCTTCAGAAGAAGGCGGTGAAAAGAAGCAGAAGAAAGAAAAAAAAGTTTCGATCGTTCCCCTTCCTGCTATCGCGGCAGATCCAACCTCAGGTTTGATTTTGGGGGTAGCCCCCTCCATCAATTGGACCATGGGCAATCCTGAAACCACCCGAATGTCATCTGCAATAGGTATGGCGCTTATCACCACTAAAAAGCAATTGTATACCTCATTGAGGTCAAATGCTTTTTTGAAAGATGACTCCTATACCCTGCTCACTGACTTTAGGTTTAACATCAACAATCAGCCCACTTATGGTCTGGGAACAAAAATATGGGCAAGACCTCAATTTTGGATCGGTCCAGGGCCTACACCTATTCCTACTGAAGAAAATGATGACCTGAAAAAAGAAATGATCTTTTTCAGGCATTTCAGAATGTATGGGGTGGCGATGAAAAGACATCAGGACACCAGGTTTTTCTACGGATTGGGATACCATTATGACAAAATGTTCAGAATAGATGACCGCGAACTGAATCTTGAGGCAAATCCTCCAGAAATTACTTTTCATGAAACCTATCAGGTATCCAAAGGATTACCAACTACGAGTTACAAACAATCCGGATTCTCGCTCAATGCAGTATATGACAGCAGAGACAATATCGCCAATACTTATACAGGAAAATACCTCTATGCTTCCTGGAGGGCATTTCCTGAATTCTTAGGCAGTACCTCAAACAGTGGTACTTTATGGTTGGAATACCGTGATTACTTTAGCCTTAGCAAAAAACGACCAAGAAATATCCTGGCCTTATGGACCTATGCCTGGTCTGTGACCCATGGAGAAGTGCCTTATATGTTTCTTCCTGCCGTAGGTTGGGATATGTTTTCAAGATCAGGTAGGGCTTACACTCAGGGAAGATTCAGAGGAGAAGACCTGGTCTATAGTGAGCTGGAATGGCGATTCCCGCTACAAAGGAATAAAGAAAGATTTGGAGGGGTTGTCTTTGCCAATACCACCACAGCCAGCAGCAGGTCTGAAGATGTCGATCTTTTCAATCATTTTCAGTTGGGCTATGGCTTAGGTCTGCGCTATATGGTCCTTCCTAAAAAGCGCATCAACATAGCACTTGACTATGGATTTGGAGTCAGAGGTGCCTCTGGAATCTTTTTGAATGTGAATGAAATGTTTTGATCAAACAAAATATTAACCTAAACCTATTAACCGAAAACATGAAATTATACAAATCATCCAAAGACATCATCATCGAACATGAGGACAAGTATTACCTTGCTCAGACAAGAGATTGGGACAAACTGGTAAACCAAGAAAACCTCTTCCAAAAGCTTCAGGAGGAACTGAATCCATGGAATGAAATCAATTGGTCTCCAAATGAATTGAATGCCCCAATCGGAACCCAGGAAATTTGGGCAGCCGGGGTGACTTATTATAGAAGCCGCGAGGCCAGAATGGAAGAATCCAAGGAAAGCGGTGCAGCAGTCTTCTATTCTAAAGTATATGAAGCGGAAAGGCCTGAATTATTTTTCAAATCCACGCATTACAGGGTTGCCAAACCCAATGGTGCAGTAAACATCCGAAAAGATTCGAAATGGAATGTTCCAGAACCTGAGCTCACCCTTTTTATCAATAATAATAATCAGATAGTGGCCTATACTATTGGAAATGACATGAGCTCGAGAGATATCGAAGGAGAAAATCCACTCTACCTTCCTCAAGCCAAATGCTATGACCATTCTGCAGCTATAGGTCCCTGTCTTTGGGTACCGGAAAAACCAATCGACCAAGACACGAAAATAAAGATGTCGATAGAGCGCGCCGGGAAAACCGTATTTGAAGGTGAAATTTCAATCAATCAAATGAAACGCTCCCATGATGAATTGGTTGAATACCTGACAAGGGAAATGTCATTCCCACAGGGTGTTTACTTGATGACCGGAACATGTTTGGTGCCAGACGACAGCTTTACACTTCACATTGGGGATTGGGTTCATATTGATATAGTAGGCATTGGTAGGCTAAGTAATAGTATCGCCCAAGCCTAATCCTTCAATGAAAGCAACTGGAATTTCACTTCAACACATTAGAACCCATTTATCAATCCGATTACCAAACTGATCAGAAACAAGATCAGAAATAGGTAAAACACCAATTTAGCGATGGCCGCAAGTCCTTTGGCAATGCCTGTAAAGCCTAAAACAGCTGCAATCAGGGCTATAATTAAAGCGGTAACTACGAATGATAGCATAACTTTCTGTTTTATTTTCGAAATATTTACAAATTCAATTCAATAATTTCGGAAAAAAATATGGTTTTTGCAAATCATCAAAGAATATAAACGGTCTATATTCCGTAATAAAAATGGACTTTTCGTAAATCAATTTGGCCTTTTTGTGGTTATATAGATGTATTTATCTTTTTTCCATCACTATAAATAGATTTTATGAAAGGATCAGACCTATTTGTCAAAGCATTAGAAAATGAAGGAGTAGAATACATCTTTGCTGTACCCGGTGAAGAAAACCTGGACTTGCTCCAGTCCCTCAAAAACTCCAAAATCAGATTAATTATTACCCGACATGAGCAAGGTGCCGGATTTATGGCCGCCACCTATGGTCGTCTTACAGGAAAACCAGGAGTGTGTTTGGCCACTTTAGGACCTGGGGCCACCAATCTCGTCACTCCTGCTGCTTATGCCCAACTAGGTGGTATGCCCATGCTGATGATCACCGGACAAAAACCCATCAAAAAAAGTAAGCAGGCCAGGTTTCAGATCATTGATGTGGTGGATATGATGCGCCCCATCACCAAATACACCAAACAAATTGTCAATGCCAACAATATTGCCTCACAGGTTAGAGAGGCTTTCAGGTTGGCCATTGAAGAAAAACCAGGAGCAGTACATTTGGAATTTCCTGAAGATATAGCCCAAGAAGATTGTTCTACGGAGGTATTTGAACCGATTGGACACATCATTCCAAAACCTGATGAAAGGGCCATTGAAGAGGCAGTGAATATGATCCAAGAGGCTAAAATGCCACTGCTTTTAATCGGAGCAGGAGCCAACAGAAAAGTGACCTGTGAAGCCCTGAGGGCTTTTGTAGACCATACCGGGATTTACTTTTTCACAACCCAGATGGGCAAAGGTGTCATTGATGAAAGACACAGTCAATACTTGGGAACTGCTGCATTGTCCAGTAAGGACTTTCTCCATACGGCCCTTGATGAAGCCGATCTTATCATTAATATAGGACATGATACGATTGAAAAGCCACCCTTTTTCATGCAAAAAGGAGGCAAAAAAGTAATCCACATAAACTTCAACCCAGCTGAAGTGGACCCTGTGTACTTCCCACAATTGAATGTGGTCGGCGACATCACCCACTCTGTGAAAAAATTAACGGCTCATTTGCAAAAGCAGTCTCATTGGGATTTTATCTTTTTCAAAAAGATCAAATCCGAAATAGAGGGAAACCTCAGTAAATATTTTGAAGATGAAAGATTCCCTATGCTGCCCCAAAGATTGGTAAACCTTCTTCGTAAAAATCTTGCCTCTGAGGACATCATTACCCTTGATAATGGCATCTATAAACTTTGGTTTGCAAGAAATTACACCTGCCATCAACCAAACACCTTACTTTTGGATAATGCTTTAGCCACTATGGGAGCTGGTTTGCCTTCTGCCATGATGGTAAAAATGTTGTATCCTGACAGAAATGTGATTGCAGTCTGTGGAGACGGAGGGTTTATGATGAATTCCCAAGAGATGGAAACTGCCGTGAGGCTGGGATTGAATCTGACCGTCATTGTACTCAATGATAAAGCTTACGGCATGATCAAATGGAAACAGGAGGATATGGGTTTCGATGATTTTGGACTGGATTACCAAAACCCAGATTTTGTAAAATATGCTGAAAGTTACGGGGCAAAAGGATTCAGACCGGAATCTGACCGGGATTTTCAAAAGATCCTGCAGACCTGCTTGAGTACCGATGGGGTAAAACTTATCGATTTACCAGTGGATTATTCTTTGAATCATCCCATTTTAAATGTTATGTTGAAAGAAAAAGCACAAAAACTATGAGTAACCATAAGACATTGAAAGTATTTTCTCCCTATAACCAAAGCCTAATCCAGGAAATTCCAATGGTAGGTGCCAAAGAAGTGGAAAGTGCATTAGATAAAGCTTATTCCCTTTTTTTAGACCGGAAGCAATGGCTTCCAGCATACCGAAGAATTGAGATTCTGGAGAAAGTTCAGGAACTGATGAAAGCCAAGGTGGAAGAACTCACCAAAACCGCTGCTGCTGAAGGCGGCAAGCCTTATGTGGACTCAAAAGTGGAAGTCATGCGGGCCATCAATGGGGTGAAAATTGCTGCTGAGGAAATAGGTCGACTGACTGGAGAACAAATTCCTATGGGGTTGACACAAGCCTCAGTCAACCGTATAGCTTTTACCACAAGAGAACCTATTGGAGTGGTTGCCTCTATCTCTGCTTTTAACCACCCTCTCAATCTCATTGTCCACCAGACGGTTACCGCTTTTGCAGCAGGTTGTCCCGTAATTGTGAAACCCGCCTCTACTACTCCCCTTTCCTGTTTGGCTTTTGCGGAAATTCTGAAAGAAGCCGGAGTGCCTGAAGGATGGGTTCAGGTAGTAATAACGGATAATGAAGCAGCTGAAAAAATGGTCACCGATCCGAGGGTCAATTACCTTTCTTTTATAGGCTCTGCAAAAGTTGGTTGGTACCTGAAGTCAAAATTGGCACCCGGAACCCGTTGCGCACTTGAACACGGTGGTGCTGCCCCTGTAATCGTAGAGTCTGACGCACAATTGGACGATATGATCCCTGCCTTGGTCAAAGGCGGCTTTTACCATGCCGGACAGGTCTGTGTATCGGTACAAAAGGTATTTGTACATGAAGGCATTGCCAAAAAAGTAGCTGAAGAAATGGCCCAGATGGCGGAAAAGCTAATTGTTGGTGATCCTCTCGATGAGAAAACCGAAGTCGGCCCCTTGATTTTGCCCAAGGAAGTGGACCGGGTGGAAAAATGGGTAAATGAGGCCAGAGAAAATGGTGGGGAAATCCTATGTGGCGGTAAGCGCATTTCAGATACTTGCTACGCCCCTACGGTTATATATAATCCTCCACAGAACATCAAGGTGTCCAAGGAAGAGATTTTTGGTCCGGTTGTCTGTGTGTATCCTTATGCAGATAGAGAAGAAGCGATCAAAAAGGCCAATGCCCTGCCCTATCATTTTCAGGCCGCAGTATTTACCAAGGACTTGGACATTGCCTTGGATACAGTGCAGCAACTCAATGCCACTGCTGTCATGGTCAATGACCATACAGCCTTTAGGGTGGACTGGATGCCTTTTGGGGGTAGAGATGCTTCAGGAGAAGGACTAGGCGGTATCCCTTATTCTATGCATGAAATGACCAGGGAGAAGCTGATGGTGATTAAAAGTAGGTTTTTGTAAAGGCGGAGGTCGGAAGTATGAAGGAGTATTTTGAACCATTCAGAAGTTAAGGTTTTATGGATTTCTTAAGAAAAAGCATTGTAAAAGTTCAGAAGGTCAGATAGTTCAAAGGCTTCACCTAGTCATTTCGACGAAGGAGAAATCTAAAAAACGCAACGCTTTATTAATTTAACCACAAAGGTAAGGGCAGGACGAAATGTCAGATGTTAGAGATGGGGAACGATTAAGGATTTCATTAAGAAGCTGGAATAACCTTTGAGTGCGCCTCGGCGTACTCAAAGGTTTCCCGATTTTAACTTCAACGAACAGTTATTTTTCAGAAAGTTTGCAAATTAAAAATCTGCTGTATTGCTCCACGAAATTAAAATTTCGAGAAGCTGGTTGAGTTTTGTGATTTGAAATTTGAAATTTGGATTTTGTTAATTTGGCATCAAGTAATCCTCCTCCAAAAAAGAATCCTCCCCGCATATCTCAAAAAGAATTAGAGATTCGTTCTTTTTTTATATTTTGAATCCATGAAAAAACATGGATGGTTATTATTATTAGTAGGAACCCTATTTGGATTCATTGTAGCCAAAACCACAGAACCCCTCACAAGAGAGGATGTCAAAATTGCCCAAAAACTCTTCAACCTTCATTTTGAAGATGCAGCAATCGACACCATGCTCCAATACCTGGAAAGCAATAGAAAAGCTTTTGATACGATGAGGACTTTTCATTTGGAGAATGATATTTCCCCCGCTCTTCATTTTGACCCCATTCCTTTGGATTATCCTTTAAGCCCTGATCTGGGAAAAAATCAATGGCCCATCAATTTACAGGCAAAGCTCCCTGGAAATTTAGAAGAACTGGCCTTTTACTCTATACAGGATTTGGCTGGCTTGATCAAATCCGGAAAGATTACCTCAGTTGAGCTGACAAAAATTTACCTGGACCGAATCAAAAAACATGACCCAAAATTACTGGCCTTTGTGACCGTTACCGAAGAGCTTGCACTTCAACAGGCACAAAAGGCAGATAAGGAAATTTCCGAAGGGATATATAAAGGTCCACTTCATGGGATTCCCTATGGTTTAAAAGATCTGGCTTCAGTACCTGGATATCCAACTACATGGGGGTCAGCTCCATATAAAGACCAAATTATCGATGAAACGGCTACCGTTGTCAGGAAATTGGAAGAAGCGGGAGCTGTCTTGTTGGGCAAATTGGTTTCGGGTAGCCTTGCCCGGGGTGATGTTTGGTTTGGAGGGAAAACCAAAAACCCATGGGATCTGGAACAAGGTGCATCAGGTTCTTCAGCAGGCTCAGGATCAGCTACTGCTGCAGGTTTGGTAGCATTTTCTATTGGAACAGAAACCTTGGGGTCTATCATCTCACCTTCCACCCGAACTGGAAGCACCGGCCTTAGACCTACCTTTGGGGCAGTCAGCAAGCATGGTTTTATGGTGCTCTCCTGGAGTATGGACAAAGTAGGTCCTATATGTCGAAATGCCACAGATTGTGCCATCGTTTATGATTATATCAGAGGGCAGGATGGTTTGGACAAGTCAGTCAAAAATGCGGCTTTCAACTATCAGCAAAGTCCAGATATCAAAAAATTAAAAGTAGCCTATTTACAGGATTTATTTCAAAAAGACACTTCAGCAATCAGTATTCATCACCAAAGAACCTTAAGTGAATTTGAAGCCTTGGGCATCAGGCCCGAAAAAGTAACATTACCTGAAAACTTCCCTTTTTCAGTTTTTGACATTATCCTCCGTGCGGAATCAGGTGCTTTTTTTGACCAGTTAGTACTCTCCGGAGTTGTTGATGAGATGGTGGAGCAACACAAAGGTTCCCGCGCCAATTCCCTCAGGCAATCCCGTTTTATCCCTGCTGTGGAATATTTGCAGGCCAATAGGCACAGAAGCAAGCTGATAGAAAAGTTCCACCAAATGATCAAGGATTACGATGTGGTCATTTCCCCTACTTTTGCCGGTAGACAAATGTTGATTACCAATTTGACAGGACATCCTGCCTTGAGTTTACCTAATGGATTCGATGAAAAAGGAAGGCCTACTAGTATTACTTTGTTGGGTAATTATTTTGGAGAAGATAAGTTGATTGCCTTGGCTGAGGCCTATCAGAAGCAGTATCAATATCATGGGCTGGTACCTAAAGGCCTAAAAGAATAGATTCCCTCCATTTTATTAACCATTGTTTTGAAACACATCTTACCCATAATTGTCATTGCCCAGTTTTTGAGCACATCTCTTTGGTTTGCCGGTAATGCCGTACTTTTGGATATGGCGGTTGACCTGAACTTGGAGCCGGCATACCTTGGTCACCTGACCAGTGCAGTGCAATTAGGATTCATTGCCGGGACTTTGATCTTTGCGGTGTTGACCATTTCAGATAAATTTTCTCCTTCCAAAGTTTTCCTCATCAGTGCAATCATAGCGGCCCTTTTCAATCTTGCCGTGAGTTTACAGGGCTTATCAGGATTGCAGATCCTTCTATTGAGATTCGGAACAGGATTTTTCCTTGCAGGGATTTATCCTGTAGGAATGAAAATCGCCGCTGACTATTTCCAAAAAGGATTGGGTAAATCCTTGGGCTTATTGGTTGGCGCTTTGGTATTGGGTACTGCCTTTCCCCATTTGGTCAGAAGCCTGACAAATGAATTTCCCTGGAGATTTGTGATCTATACGACTTCCTTATTAGCTGTAATCGGTGGTTTAATGATCATCCTTTTTGTTCCTAACGGTCCATTCCGGAAAAAAAGCCAATCCCTCGATTTTACGGTGTTTTTCAAGGTTTTCAGCCTAAAACCTTTTCGCGCCGCAGCCTTGGGCTACTTCGGCCATATGTGGGAATTATATGCATTTTGGGCTTTTGTTCCTATAGTGATCCAATACTATGGACTCCGCCATCAAATGGAATTTGACATCCCTTTCATGGCTTTTTCTATTATCGGCATCGGAGGTCTTTCATGCGCAATGGGCGGTTTTTTGTCTGAAAAATTCCCTCCAAATAAAATCGCCAATTGGGCGCTGAGCATTTCAGGAATCTGCTGTTTCCTTTCTCCATTATTGATTATACAAGGATCCATGTTGATTTTCCTTTTATTTTTACTCATATGGGGTTTGGCAGTCACTGCTGACTCCCCCATGTTCTCCACTTTGGTTGCCCAAAACTCCCCTGAAAAAAACAGGGGTACGGCCCTGACCATCGTTAATTCAATAGGTTTTGGCATTTCTGTGCTCAGTATACAGTTATTGAATTACCTAAACCCTATCCTCTCTCCCGAATATTTGTTTTTAATCTTGGGTATTGGCCCGCTGATCGGGCTTTATCATTTCAGAAAAGAAACTTTTGATTCCCAATAAAAGTAGATTTTTTGCATCTTTGAAGAAGAACACCTCTGCCAATAATGAAAAAAGAACAATGGAATGAAGAAATCGCCCTGCTCAAATCCCTGGCAGAACGAACCGAATTGGAACATAGCATCAAATGGGGCATAGATGTCTATACCCTTGAGGGAAAAAATGTGATGGGCATAGCACCTTTCAAATCCTATGTTGGCATCTGGTTTTACAATGGGGTTTTCATGAAAGACTCAAAAAATGTTTTCATCAATGCCCAGGAAGGCAAAACCAAGGGTCTTCGGCAATGGCGGTTCAATTCAATAGAGGAAATAGACGAAGCATCAGTATCTGCTTACATCAAAGAAGCCATTGAAAACGAAAAAGCAGGTTTAAAATTGGTTCCTGCCAAACCCACTAAGCCTGATTTACCGGAACTATTACAACAGGCCTTAGAGCAAGACAAAAAATTGAAAGCCGCCTTTGACAAGCTGACTTTAGGAAAACAAAAAGAATTTGCAGAGTACATCACCACAGCTAAAAGGGAACAGACCCAAATCGATAGACTAGAGAAAATCAAGCCCATGATTATGGATGGAATTGGGCTGAATGATATGTATAAGAAGAGTTGAAAACTCCAAATTACAAAAGACCAAAACCCAAATCCTGCCCAATGGTCAGGCGGGTCCAAGCTCCAAGCCCAAAATTACATTTCACGAATTAACTAATTACTAATTAACCAATAACTAATTACCAATTATCATCTTTGGAACCCGATACATTGTACATGGTACATAAAAAAAAAACAAAATGCCTGAAAACAAAACAAAGGAAACGGATTCATCAGTATGGGATTTTATCCAAGCGGTGGAAAATGAGCAAAAGAGACAGGACAGTCTTGCCCTAATTGAAATCTTAAAAGATGCCTCAGGACATGAACCAAAAATGTGGGGTACAAGCATTATTGGCTTTGGCAGCTATCATTACAAATACCAAAGTGGCCATGAGGGCGATGCACCATTGGTAGGTTTTTCACCACGAAAAAATGCCATCACACTTTATTTTTCCTGTGATGTGAACGGTCAGCATGCTGATTTGCTGGCCAAACTGGGTAAACATAAAACAGGCAAAGGCTGTGTCTATATCAACAAATTATCGGATGTCAATCCAGAAATCACCAAAGACTTGGCAAAAGCCTCTATCAGTTTTACGCTTGAAAAATACGCTGACAAATAATTTCACAACCTTTAAACCCTCCTTTACCCTTTCTTTGAAAAAAGATTAAATTTATAAAGAGCTTTTTAGTCAGGGTCTGCGTAAAATGACTATCTTTTGATATTAGATTTACCATCCTGAACCAGATTATGAAAAATAAACCTTTATTACTTTTTGCCGCATTGATTATTTTCTCCCTTACTTCATGTTTAGAAAATAAAGAGGATGATCCTATTCTCTCCTGCGAACCTGAAACAGCGTACTATGGTGGCTTTATCCTAAGGTTTTATGAGGGCAATCCCAACCAATCCGCATTTCGTAATCCCAGTAGACAAGAAGCAGTTTGTTGGTCAGATTTATCCCCCATTCAGATTGGAGGGTCAGGTATAGGAAATTGTGGGGTGGGTTATGAAATGTTTGAAAATCCGTTTTTGGGAACTGCCATATTATTGTCAGAAAACGATCTAAATGCCGTAGAAAACAGCTATTATAAAAGATACCTAGAGGTAATGGGGATTTTTTCCTGTATGGATTTCAGTACTAGGGAATCATTTTTCAATTTATTCAAGCCTGCCCAATATGGAATGGCAACTGATTTTGAAGATTTTGGGAATTTTGTTGTCCAATTTTTTGATGAAGGCACCATGTATTCTAGTATTGGAGTGGCCAATTCAATTTTTAATGTAACCCTTTCTGAAATTGAAGAAAGGTCTGAAAACAATGCTGATTATGTTGTCGCCACTGTAAGATTCAGCGCATTGTTGAAAGCTGAAAATGGCAAATACCTTAAAGTCGAAAATGCTGAAGTAAGAGGACAGTTTTTCAGGATGACGCCTTTTGGCTCTACTTGGGAAGATTGAAAACAAATTACAAATTACAAACTCCAAATACCAAAGACCAAAGACTAAACTCAATATTTTGAATTTCAAACCTACCCTATAGTCAAGGGATATCCAAGCTCAAAATTACTGATGAACAATTACCAATAATCTTCACAGGATATTTTTTGGTACATGCTACCTTGTACATCTTGTCCGCCGTCGCGGATGGTTCATCGTACATAGTAGATGTACAAAGTTTTAGTTTAGCTTCAGAATATCAGCTCTTATTTTTTTTTAAAGATTTGTATCAACATGATCAAAGTCACTTTTTTCAGAAGAAAAATAGATTAACTTTAACAAGTTAATATGAAGCGGAACCTTGCCATATGGTTTTTATTTTTGGCCCAGATCATGATGCTGGGACATAACTTTATTCCCCACCATCATCAGGACCCATTTGAAAGCCTTTTTATCAAATCCCATCAATGTTCCCACCATCAGCATGATCATGGTATATTGGAAACCATCTTTTCTTTGGTCCCCCATTCTGAAAAAGGAATGGAGGCAATGCACTGTACACATGTCGAGCAACCTGTAAGCAAACAAACTTTGGTTCTGTCGGCTGTATTTCCGGATGATCTGAATGTTATAAGAAACTTCATTTTCGTAAAGGATTCATTTGCTCCTCACATTGGGAATTTTGATCCGATATTTAAACTTTTACCTTGGGGACTGAGGGCACCTCCTTTTTTTACCTGATTGATCCTTTTGCACTTACTATAGGATTATAGGTGACCTTGGGTTACTTCTTACCGTTCCGAATTAGTGGAAATCATATTAAAAATCGCAGTTGTATCAAAAAATGCAAACGGATTGTAATTCCTACTTTTCTATCGGGCTGGTTATCAAACAAAGTCAGGTGTCAAAAATTAGGATCAATCACCACGAACAATCCTTCCCAGTACTTTACCAATAAATTCAAATCATATGAAACAGGCAAAAATTATTTTGACCTGCTTTTTGCTCGGTTTGGCTTCCTGCCAATCCGGACAAGAACATCAGCACGAAGAGGAATCGGCAATTCCTTCAGAAGCCATGACTACCTACACAGAAAGCGTGGAAGTCTTTATTGATTTTCAGCCTTTGGTGCAAAATAAGATGTCCACCATCATGGCACATATCACCATTTTGGGAGAAAATTTCAAGCCTTTGGAAGAAGGGCAGATACATTTAAGCCTTTCTCTCAATGGCCAAAAGTACACCGCTTCCAGTAATCAGCCTGAAACGCCTGGTATTTTTGAACTTGACCTAACACCCGAATCTGAAGGCGTGGGCCAGCTTACTATTGACATTAAAGCTCCAAATGTTTCTGAGACAGTCAGCTTTCCACAGGTGAATGTGTATCCCAACTTGACGTCAGCCGTACGTGCTTTAAGTAAGGCTGCAAACGGGGATGAAATTTCCTACTTAAAAAACCAAGCTTGGCGCATTGATTTTGCCAATGCTCCTGTTAAAAAAGAAGTTTTTCGCCAGGTTTTCAAAACAAGTGGCCGGATCCTTTCCGCTCCTGGAGACGAAACCATCCTGACTGCCAAATCAAGTGGTACGGTTTTGTTTACCGGCAACAAATCCATTATTGGCTCTGCTGTCAAGACTGGAGAGCAGCTATTTACCGTTACTGGCGGTGGGCTGACCCAAGGCAACCCAGAGATTATTTTCAAAGATGCTCAGGTCCGGTATGAACAGGCAAAAGCGGATTTTGAAAGGGCTGAAATCTTAGTGAAAGATCAGATCATTTCAGAGAAAGACTTTCTACAGGCCAAAGCAGCTTATGAAACATCATCCAACAGCTATCAGGTTATCGCAAAAAACTACTCCAACACAGGACAAAAAATAGCCTCCACCTTGAATGGTTTTGTCAAAAATATACTGGTCAGCGAGGGTCAGTATGTAGAAGCAGGAACCCCTTTGGCTGTTATCAGCAAAAACCAGAAGTTAATCCTGCAGGCAGAGATATCCCAAAAATATTTCCACCTCCTGCCGTCCTTTACAGCCGCTAATTTCAGGATGGCTGGTGATGACAAGGTCTTTGACACGGAGATGATGAATGGTAAAGTAATTTCATATGGAAAAAGCAGTAATGCAAATGCTGCCTATGTCCCTATCAGCTTTGAAATCGACAATATTGGTCAAATTATCCCTGGAGCTATCACCGAGGTATTTCTGAAATCCACCATCATTCCCGATGCTTTACTGATCCCAACGGAAGCTTTGATGGAAGAAATGGGCAGTCACTTTGTCTATATCCAAACAGGCGGGGAAACCTTTCTGAAGCAGGAGGTTCAGTTGGGGGGTAATGATGGGAAAATGGTTCAGGTGTTGGCAGGTCTTCAAGAAGGAGATCGCGTGGTCACCAAAGGAGCCTATTCTATCAAGCTTGCCACTTCTTCAGGTGCCATTCCGGAGCATGGACATACACATTAGGGTTTGAGGTAACCTGATACAAAAAATCATATAGTACACTGATTTTCAACCAACAATGATATATCACCATGCTCAATAAAATATTACATTTCTCTCTTAATAATCGGCTACTGATAATCGTTGGATTCGCATTGCTGTCCTTTTTCGGCACCTACGTAGCATTCAATATGGAGGTGGATGTATTTCCAGACCTTACTGCACCTACTGTTGTAATACTTACAGAAGCCCATGGAATGGCTCCGGAAGAAGTCGAAAGATTGGTTAGCTTTCCTATCGAAACGGCTGTCAATGGCGCTACCAATGTCAGGCGGGTACGATCTGCCTCCTCAGGCGGCTTTTCCGTAGTCTGGATTGAATTCGAATGGGATACCGACATCTACCGGGCCAGGCAGATTGTCAATGAAAAAATAGCTACGATTTCCGACAGACTTCCACTGGGTGTGGGTACCCCAACAATGGCGCCACAGTCCTCCATCATGGGGGAAATCATGTTTGTGGCACTTTATGCGGACAGCACGTCTATGATGGACCTTCGGACCATATCAGATTGGATTATCCGACCCAGACTGTTGGCAACTGGTGGTGTGGCCCAGGTCATTGTCTACGGTGGGGATTATAAACAATACCAGATTTTGGCCAATCCTCAAAGGATGCGTTATCACAACGTCTCCCTTCAGGAACTCATCACTGCTGCCGAATCCTCCAATGGCAATTCTTCCGGAGGGTTTCTCAACCAATATGGCAATGAATATATCATCAAAGGTTTAGGTAGAACAAATGAAATCCACGAAATAGGAAGATCCATCATCAAAAAACAGGGTGACCAGATTATCCGAATAGAGGATGTCGCTGATGTAAAAATCGGTTCGGCTCCTAAAATCGGAGACGCTTCAGCTTATGCCAAGCCGGCTGTAGTACTCTCCGTGTCCAAACAGCCTGATGTCAATACACTTGAGTTAACCGAAAAAATTGACATTGCACTGGATGAACTCAAGAAAACCCTGCCGGCTGATATCCAAATCAACACCAATGTCTTTCGACAAGCGGACTTTATCAATGCCTCCATCAGCAATATCCAAAAAGTGTTGCTGGAAGGTTCTGCTTTTGTGGTCATTGTACTCTTTCTTTTTCTGATGAACTGGAGGGCAACAGTAATCTCTTTGTTAGCCATTCCAATTTCATTGATTGTAGCCATCCTTACCTTGAAATGGCTTGGATTCACCATCAATACCATGAGTTTGGGCGGCATGGCCATTGCCATTGGTGACCTGGTGGATG
The DNA here is from genome assembly GCF_042432905.1 of Fontibacter flavus. Lineage (NCBI taxonomy): Bacteria > Pseudomonadati > Bacteroidota > Cytophagia > Cytophagales > Cyclobacteriaceae > Fontibacter > Fontibacter flavus. Next base: position 41,736 of record NZ_JBHLWI010000043.1, read on the forward strand.
ATGCCATCATCGATGTGGAAAATGTATACAAGCGATTGAAAGAAAATGCCAAACTTCCCAAAGAACAGCGAGGGAAACAATTGAGTGTCATTTTTGATGCCTCTTTTGAGATCAGGCATTCCATTATCAATGCCACCTTTATCATCATTGTAGCATTTTTACCATTGTTTTTCCTTACCGGAATGGAAGGAAGGCTACTTGCTCCGCTAGGCATTGCCTTTATTGTCTCCCTATTTGCCTCTTTGATCATTGCCATCACCCTTACACCTGTATTATGCAGTTTTTTGTTGACCGACAAGAAACAATTGATGAAGCAGGATAAGGAGAGTTGGTTGGTGGACAAACTCCAACATTTCTATGGTATTTTTCTGGAAAAGGCCATGAACTTCAAAAAGTTGTTTATCGGATTGACTTTAGGAGCCCTGGCTCTAGCAATTTTGATTTTCAGCCAATTAGGCAGAAGCTTTCTTCCAGAATTTAATGAAGGTGCCATGACCATTGCGGCAGTGGCAAGACCGGGATTGTCTTTGGAAGAAAGCAATAAGATAGGAACTAGGATTGAGGAAGCGCTACTGTCAGTTCCCGAAGTCATTTCTACTACCCGAAGAACGGGAAGGGCTGAATTGGATGAGCATGCTCAAGGTGTCAATTCTTCAGAAATTGAAATACCTTTTATTTTGGAAGAAAGAGACCGTGCGGAATTTCTAGCCGATGTCAGGCAAAAACTTTCCCACATCAAAGAGGCCAATATCAGTATAGGGCAGCCCATTTCCCATAGAATTGACCACATGCTTTCTGGTACTCGGGCCAATATTGCCATCAAGATATTCGGAACCGACCTTAACCGGATGTTCAAACTTTCCAATCAGATCAAACATGAAATCGAAGACATAGAAGGATTGGTGGACATTTCGGTAGAACCCCAAATAGAAATACCACAATACCAATTAAGAGCAAACCGTGAATTACTCAGTCAGTACGGAATCAGTATAGCCCAGTTTAACCAAATGATAGATGTGGGGATTGCTGGTGAAAAAGTGTCTGAGATCTATGAGGGCAACCGCTCGTTCGACCTCATTGTACGTTTTGATGAGGATAATAGAGACAAAATGGACCATATCCTCAACACCTTGATCGATACGGATTCGGGAGATAAAATCCCAATTCATTACGTAGCGGATATTGTCAGCAGCAGCGGTCCAAGTACGATCAATAGGGAAAACGTACAGCGAAAAACTGTGGTCTCTGCCAATGTGAGCGGACGTGACCAAAAAAGTGTAGTCGATGAAATTAGGGCAAGAATTGATGAAAAGATCCAGTTGCCCGAAGGCTATCATATAGAACTGGGCGGACAGTTTGAGGCTGAAGAAGAAGCCAGTACCACACTCTTGGTTGCTTCCTTCTTTTCGCTTTTGGTAATATTTCTCTTACTTTTTCAGGAATTCAAGAAGGTAAAATTAGCTTCCATTATAATGATCAACCTTCCTTTAGCTTTGATCGGTGGAATTCTAAGTATCTATTTTACTTCCGGTATCCTGAGTATTCCTGCTATAATTGGATTTATTACCCTTTTTGGTATAGCCACGCGTAATGGCATACTCTTGGTATCCCATTATGAACTACTCCGGGAAAAAGGAATGGGTCTTTTTGATACCATCATTCAAGGATCCAAAGACAGGTTAAGCCCCATTTTGATGACAGCCATTACTGCGGCACTTGCCCTTATCCCATTGGCGATGGCAGGTGACCTTCCCGGTAATGAGATTCAAAGCCCCATGGCCAAAGTAATCCTTGGAGGGTTGACCACCTCTACCCTATTGAACCTGATCATCGTCCCAATGGTCTATTACATCAGCAATTCAGATTCCAAAACCGAGCTATCATGAAAACTTACAGTATAGCATTCTTGTTCTCCTGCTTGGTCTCTTTTTCCGTCCTTGCCCAAAGTAATCTTGAGCAGGTCTTGATGGGAATAGAGGCAAACAACAAAACCATTCAGGCACAAAAGCAGAACTTTGAAGCGCGTAAATTGGAATTCAAAGCGGATCTTCCCCTTTATAATCCCAATTTTGAATACGATTATATGGATGGTTCTCCATCAGCAGCTGGTAATTTGACCGATATCTGGATCAATCAGAGCTTTGATTTTCCTACAGCATATGGAAAAAGAAGAGAACTTGCCAAAGGTCTAAGCAGTCAAGCAGATTTTGCCTTGATGGCCACTAGACAGGAAATTTTGTTAGAAGCCAAGCAATCTTATCTTGAACTTGTTTTTAGAAATAAGCTTCAGCAACAGATTTCCAATAGAAAGGCAGCCACAGAAAGGTTGCTACGGGATTTTGAACGAAAGTTAACAACCGGAGACGGCAATATCCTGGATGTCAACAAGGCCAAATTGCAACTGATCGAAATCAATAAGGATTTCCAATCCAACCTTGCAGGCATCAACCAATTGCTTCAAAACCTGAAATCCTTAAATGGAGGCATAGAGCTGGAAGTGATGGCATCAAGTTATCAGGAAGAAGAGCTGACTACGGATTTTGAACTGCTTTTTGAGGAATTCAAAGCAGCTGACCCGATGTGGAAATATGTTGAAATGGAAAACAAAACTTCCAAAATCCGGCTCGAACACATGAAAGCTATGGCCTTGCCAAAGATATCTACGGGTTATCGGTATCAGTCTCTTTTAGGTCAGACATTTCAGGGGTTCCGCCTGGGTGCAAGCATTCCTCTTTGGGAAAACAAATACAAAGTCCGTCAAAAAGAGGCCGAGTTTAGTTTTGCCTCATTACAATGGACAGATTACCAGAACGAGCGGTATTACGAACTGAGACAGCTTTACGAAAGGTATGAGAAGCTGTCCACCACTTTGCAGGACTACCGAAATGTACTGGAGAACATCAGTAGCATCGCCTATCTGGACAAAGCACTGGAACTTGGCCATATTTCTACCATAGAATATTTCCTGGAATCCAATTACTTTTACACCGCCTATACCAATTACCTGCAGACTGAAAACGATTATTATCGGGTAAAGGCGGAGTTGTTGAGGTTTAGATTGTGAAAATAATTCAAAAGGAGTTAATACAAGACCTCCCTTAGCTTTGTTTGTCGTTATTCCCAATGACCCCATACAGCATAAAGCCATTGGCCATAAAAGTCCAAGTCTAAAGAATTGCATTAAACAGATTCTAAATGGCAAAAAAATTGGGAGAATTTGGCTTTTGATTTAGACTCTTATATTATGGATATTGGGGCATTATTTTATTGAAATTGACCGCTATATGCCTGAAAACAATAGATTATCAAAAATTTAAAAGAATTTGTCCTTCAATCCATCATGAAGAAACTGATCCAATTTATAAGCTTCTTTAGGAAATTCAAGGCTTTGCAGATTTTCACAATCTATCTTCGATATCTTATTGGGGGTTCATTTGTAATAGCAGCAATAGGGATGGGGAAACTATCTGATAATCCTATTCCTTTGGCGCTTGCTGCAAACAAGCCAATCCAAGATTTGGAGCCTATCCAACTTTTTTTCAGGGTTATGGCAGAGTCCGGTCTTTATTGGAATTTCATAGGTTGGTCTCAGATTATAGCTGGAGGTTTATTGATGACCCAACGCTTTGCAAGTTTGGGTGCAGCCATGTTTTTTGGGATTATCTTAAACATTTTTGTCATCACAGTATCCTATGGATTTACCGGAACACCAATAATAACAGGATTGCTGTTATTGGCTGTTTTTTTCCTGCTTTTATGGGATATTGAAAAGTGGCAATTTCTTTTTCGACCCTATACCAACGAAAATTTAATGGCTCCTCAAACCCTTCAGATTATAGGAAAACCATTTTGGGAGATCCTTGGTCTTACGTTATTCATCCTGATTATTGCTTTATATGTTTTAGGATATGACATCATCATTCAAATGGCCTCTAGTTTATTGATTGGTTTGCTTGGTTTTGTTTTATACTTCTTATTGCCAAAAAGGGATTGATGAATATGTTAAAAAGTTTTTATTGAGCCGTGCTGCTGTCAAACTTACTCGGAATGGTTTAAGACCTAGTCTTGGACCTTTTTGCTGTCTGTCTTCAGACTGACCCCCATACAGCATAAAGCCAGTAGCTAAAAGAGTCCAAGCCTGAAGATTCGAACTAGAATTTGAGCTTGACTTATTCCAATTCCCCCATTTTTTGTAAATTCAAAGAACTAAACCAAAATATTGGAAAACAAACTACAAAGCTCTGCATGTCAAAAAATGTCTTTTTTCTCTTCTTCCTTTTACTAATATCTATTTTTTCAGAGGTTAAAGCCCAGAGGGGCTATGAACCCGGCTATGTGGTTACCCAATCATTGGACACGATCCATGGAACAATCAAAGACCGAAAAGAGCCTCCTTTTGCAAAATTGTATCCTAAAATCCGTTTTAAAAGTGAATTTTCCAGAAACAGGAAATACAGCGCCAAAAAGATCAGAGGATATACCAGAGGAGAGGATATCTTCGAAAGCCAATGGATTTTGCGCTACTCCCGTTTGTTCAAAACTGAATACCTTAGCCGAAAGGGTTTGGGCAAGCACCATTTTATGAAAGTAAGAGAAAAAGGCTTTCTTACTTATTACCAATGGGAATTCTTGGATCAGGAATCTTCTACAATTGGTGCAATTGATCTATTCAAGCGAAGGGATGAAGACTATTTCATAAGGGTAACCCAAGGCTTACTAGGCCTTAAAATGAACAACCTGGAAAATTACTTTGAAGATTACCCTGAGTTGATGGAAAAAATCCGTAATAAAGAACTAAAGAACCCCGGAGATATTGCAAAATTCTATAATGATTGGTTGGAGGTGGATTAAGAAGCTATGATGCTTAATGAACGATGTTGGAACATATTAAGGCATTCCAAAAGGTCTTTGGAAGTTGATATTATTTTTACGATTACCAAGAAAGGAATGAGAAAGAATAATCTTTGAATCCAAACTTAAAAACCCTTCAAGCACGCCGCAGCGCACTCAAAGCTTAAGTTCCACCTTCCGAAATCCGACTTAATGAATCCCTAAAACTCTTAACTCCTCAATGTTTCAAAAAGAATCCCGCTTCCTTACACATACTTGATTTCCACTTTTTTCCCTGTCTTGACTGCTTCAAAAATGGCATCAATAATAACCATATCTTTCCAACCCTCTTCCCCATCAACGGGAATCATGGGTATTTTCCCATCCAATATTATTGCTGCCATTTCATCCATCTGGGTGGTTTGATGCGTCACGTGGGGTAAATCCAACCTTCCTTTATGGGTAGCACTTTTGATAGGACCATACCCAGTGGATGGCTGCATTTCAGCAAAACCCTTGATGCCGTTCAGGTAAAATTTATCCAGGTAATTCATACTATAAGTCGACAGACAGGATGCAATGGCACCACTCGGAAAGCCCATCTGAAAAGTAATGGTTTCATCCACACCTTCTTTGAATTTGACAGGGTCTGTTTTCACTTCTTGGGCAGTCACCCAAATTGGGTCTTCTCCTATCATATACCGAGCGCCATTGATCGAATAGATTCCTATATCCATCATCGCACCACCACCGGCGAGTTCATAATTTAGACGCCATTGTGTTGGATCACCGATGATAAAGCCGCTCAGCCCTTGGAAAAACATGATTTTACCAAACTCCCCATCCCTTCTCATCCTGACAACTTCTTTTGTATTGGCTTCAAAATGCATCCTATAGCCAATCAATAATTGAACACCTGCTTTTTTACAAGCTTCAATCATTTCCCTGCCCTCTTTGGCATTAATCGCCATAGGCTTTTCGCAGATCACATGCTTTCCTGCTGCTGCAACTCTCAAACATTGGGAATGATGCAAGGCATTAGGAGTCGTTATATACACGGCGTCAATATCAGGATTATTAAGGATGGCATCAAAATTCCCATAGTTGTAACAGTTTTTCGCGGGAATATTGAACCTGGACTGCCAATCCTTGATTTTAGTTGGCGTCCCACTGATGACACCTGTGATTTTGGCTCTTTTACAGTCTTTCATGGCATCTGCTACCCTATTGGCATAGCTACCAAGGCCCATCATAGCTACTCTAAGAACTTTGTCATTTTTTTCAAAAGAAGTTGATCTGGCCAAAACGCCCGGAGTTAAACTAGAAACTAAAGGAATGCTAAAGGCTGTTACAGTGATTTTTTGGAGGAAATCTCTTCTTGACTTCATGATTGGATGGGTTTAAGTAGGTAGGTATGATGATTTTTCAATAATAGCAATATAAACAAAAAAATCTGCCGAAACCACACCATCAATACCTTACCATAAAAACTCAAAAATATTTGAGAATTTAAAATTCCTTGAATTTGAAACCAAGGCTATTTTGATCAAGAAAAGCCTAAAAATAAACGCATGGAACTCTTTTTATGGCATTCAAATACACTTTTTATGTATTCCTACGCCATTTTTATTGTTTTGTTAAACAACGTTTAATTATATTAGCTTGTTTAACAGATAATTATGGGAGTAGCAGAAAGGAAACTTAGAGAAAAAGCGCATCTGAAGGATCTGATTTTAGATTCTGCCAGGAGCCTATTTTTCCAGCATGGATTTGAGAAAACATCCATCCGAAATATTGCAGATAACATTGAATACAGCCCTGGTATCATTTATCATTATTTCAAAGATAAAAATGAGATTTTTCATGCCTTACATGCAGAGGGATTCAAAAATCTTAAAACGAAAATGGAATCTGTTTCCAATATAGCAGACCCAATGGGCAGATTGAAAGCAATGGGAAAGCAGTACATCCAATTTGCCATTGAGAACCCCATTATTTATGACCTGATGTTTACCCTCTCTGCTCCTATGGAACACATCAATGACATCGATGATAAAATATGGTCCGAAGGGGAATCCATTTTCAGCATTTTGAAAAAGAATGTGCGGGAATGCATGCTACAGGGGTACTTTAGAGGCCAAAGCGCCGAACCCACCACTTACCTAGTTTGGTCAACAATTCATGGTTTGGTTTCCCTCAAAATCAGAAGAAGAGCCCAAAAACTTAAAATCAACGAAGAAGAAAATATCGTGATGAACAGCTATCAGGCTTTCTGCATGATGCTGGATAGGCAGTAACAAAAGTTTAGATTTCAGATATTAATTGGCATGAAAGCCCTATGCTTCATCACTTCTAAACTCAATGAAGTAAGTCGATATAAAATATCAGATATTTAAAATAAAAAAGCTGCAAAAAATAAAATTAAGCCAATTTCATTTTTTTGACCAAGCCGAACATTTATATATTCATGGCTGTTCTATCAGTGTATTATGAAAAAACTGAGAACTTACCTCATCATTGGTTTCATTCCATTATATTTCTTTGTGATCAGTAATATTTCCAAATCTAAGCCAGATTCCAATTTTATTGCCAATCCCGAGTTGATCACTATCCCTCCTTCGGCAGATTGGAAAGGTACACCTCTTGATGAAAATGGCCGGTTTACCAACTTATACAGCCCTTTCGAAAGCAGTTTTGGAGACCTTTTAAAATGGCAAACCAGCAAAAATCCTCAAAAAGAAGCCAAACAAAATGAATCCAGAAGACTGGTCGTGGAATTTGACTCTACTATCTTCCAAGGCAATGCGGATTACCTGATGTGGCTTGGACATGCAACCTTTCTGATGAGAATCGATGGAAAAGTATTTCTGGTTGACCCGTTGCTTTTTGACAATACCTTCCTTAAGCGGGAAAGTGAACTTCCTTTTCCGATTGAAAAATTACCTGCATTGGATTATCTTCTTTTATCACATAACCACAGGGATCATTTGGATTCAAAAACCATTAAATACCTCACCCAAAACAACTCAGACTTAAAGATCCTGACAGGATTAGGGATTGAAAATATCATCAAGTCCTGGTCCAATGGACATACCATCCAAGAAGCAGGTTGGTATCAGCAATATTCTTTATTGGATTCCGGCATTAGGATCACATACGTGCCCAGTAGGCACTGGTCAAGACGATGGCTTTGGGATGACAACAAAAGTCTTTGGGGAGGATTTTATATTCAGAACGGAGATTACAGCATTTACTTTATGGGGGACAGTGGTCATGGCCCGCATTTTTCGGACATCAAAAACGCTTTAGGATCACCGGATTATTGCCTAATGGGTGTAGGTGCATTCAAACCAGAATGGTTTATGCGCCAAGCCCATATCAGTCCTACAGATGCTATTGAAGCTTTCAATGTTCTGGAAGGAAAGCATTTCATTCCAATGCATTTTGGTACTTTTGACCTTTCTGATGAACCTAGGATGGAACCTTGGGATATTTTAGTGCAAAATAGTTCAAAAATCAATGGCAATTTGATTGAGCCAATCCTGGGAAGGAATCTTCTCGTAAGCAATTAGGAAAAAAGATCAATTTTTATGAAAAATAAAACCATCAAAGTTATAGCATTTGATGCTGACGATACCTTATGGGTAAATGAACCCTATTTCAGAGAGGCAGAAAACAAATTTTGTGCTCTTTTGGAAGACTACCTACCACATCATACTATTGACCAAGAACTTTTTAGAACCGAAATCCAGAATCTTCCACTCTATGGCTATGGTATAAAAGGATTTATGCTGAGCATGATCGAAACGATTTTAAAGGTTTCAGAAAACACTGCCAATATTAAGATCGTGGAAAAAGCCCTCCAAATCGGTAAGGAGATGCTTGAAAAGCCCGTGATCCTCTTGGAAGGAGTAGAAGAAGTCCTGATAAAATTAAACGGTGACTATAAAATGGTGCTTGCCACCAAAGGAGATTTGATGGATCAGGAGAGAAAACTCCAAAAATCAGGTTTGGAGAAACATTTCCACCATATTGAGATCATGAGCGATAAAAAAATCAGCGACTATCAAAAGCTGCTCCGACATCTGGATTGTAAGCCTGAAAATTTTCTGATGATAGGCAATTCCATCAAGTCTGATGTTTTACCTGTATTGGAATTGGGCGGAACTGCAATACATGTACCTTTTCATATAACCTGGATACATGAAGAAGTAAGCCATACCATTGAGCATTCAAATTTCTACCAAGTGGAAAACATCAGAAAAGTGGCCGACATTCTTGAGAACAGGTAAATTATAGCAGTAATGATAAAAAAGAACAATTCAGCAAAGCTAAAATCATCTAGTACAATAAACTTTTGAAGGTAAATGGGTAAAGAGACAATATTTTTCCTAAATCATATAAAATCTTTTCCCTAAAACAAACGATTTCTACCATTTGAGTATTTTTTTTACCTAGAGAGGGCTAATCTACCCAATTTTACCTAACTTGCTGACCAGCTGCAATTTAATATCTAATTTCATAATCTTTCTTTAAAAATGGAGGAACACGGATCATCCATGGATGAAATCCTATTTAAAAATACTGGGATTACGCTCGATAAATGGATCAGTATGTTGTCCATTTTAAACCTACGTACCAAGGAAGATATCGTTCAATTTTTGGTCGAACATGAAGGTCTCACCCATCGAACGGCAACATTTATTGCTTTCAAAGCTATCCGTTATCAAAAAAGAGCGAAAGAAGAGTAATTTCTCCATGATTTATTAAGCAAAGATCAATTTCAGAAGGAGAAGAAACTTATGTAATGTTATTTTATTTATTTTCTTTAGCCTAATTTGAGCTCAAATGTCAAATATAAAAGCAACCATACTAACTCCAACACCAAGACTTGAGTCTTCCAAACTCTTCTTTTCTACGCTGGGCTTTCAACAGTTTTCAGAAAATCCTCTACTCTATTCTGATGGAAAGGCTTATATAGAAATCAATCCGGACAGGTATGCCCGTGCTGGGATCAAATTATATAAAAACTCTTGGCTGGATGAGGTGAAAAAATTGGCGGAAATAACCTATATCAAGGAAACTAAAGAGGGGTACCTGCTGAATGATAGCAGCGGTGCATGGATATATCTTCATGAGGGGGAACTGACAACGGCATTAACGCAATCAGAAAATAGTTTTAGCATACTGGGCAATTCCATGGGAATTAGCTTGGAATGCATGGATGCGCAGAAATCATACGAAATATTCACAATCCTGGGTTTCCAGCCCATTTATGGATCCCTTGATAGTGGTTTTGTCGTCATGGCAAATGGAGATTTTGGTGTATCGATCATGAAGCCCCTCACCTGCCCACACCTATTTTTCAGCCCCTCTCTCAATTATTTTAATGGCGTTGAAAACCTTCAAGTGATCCAAAAAATCCGTGATCTCAAAATACCAATCACTGAGGAAATTACCTATTTCAACAAAGAGGGTATTGTTGACAATATCATCATCCGTGATCCGGGAGGATTGGGCTTTTTTATTTTCAGTGATTAAAATGAAATTGAAGTATTTTTGTAGACCATCCCTTTCCAAATATCACGGTCATAGAAATGGGGTTAAGGAATACCTAAGTACTGAAATATAGTTTAACCCTTGATGGCATTTTGCTAATCCAAGATCTATGAATAAAATATTTTTAGAGGTCCTTGATTGCGTAACATTGATCACTAAGATGTGCCATTTGATTTTTGTACCTTAGTTGAATAAATCAAAATTCTAAACCCATGACATACCACATATCTAAAAAAATCGCGAAACAGGATTTTTCCAGTGCTAAAGAAAAAGTAACAGAAGCGCTCAAATCAGAAGGCTTTGGCGTACTCACTGAAATAGATATTCAGGCAACTATGAAGAAGAAACTCGATAAAGATTACAAACCTTTTGTAATCTTAGGAGCATGCAATCCCGTTTTTGCTGATAAAGTATTGAGCATTGATCCCAATATGAGCGCTATGCTTCCCTGCAATGTTTCTTTGCGTGAGTTGGAATCCGGAGAAATCGAAGTCTCAGCCATCGACCCAATTGCAGCCATGGCAAGTGTAGGACATGGTGATATTGAACCGTTGGCTAAGGAGGTCAGAAATAAATTGGAAAGAGTAGTCGAAAAAGTTTAACAGGAGATTTCTCCTGTATTCAATTTCCCTGGGTAAAACTTTTTGCTCAGGGATTTTTTTAAAAGATGATGAAAATCATACCATCTCATATTTTTAATATATAAATTTGATTTACAGTAAATTATAACTGAAAAGTAAGCTACGAACGCTTTTTAACTAATATTTTACGTTATAGGTTCCTGACAGTTCCCATGTTGGGATTTGATGATTTCCTATTGAGGTTTGAGAACATTCAACCTAATGTTTTGACCGATGAAAAATATCTGTTTAATATTTCATACTCACCATCCTGTATTGCTCAATAAATTCAGATTTTATGAAATCGGTGGTTCTAGCTCCTATTTTAATCAAGAGAATAATCGCGCGAAAATGCAACAGGCCGCAATTAAAAAATATGGTCCTGTCAACCAACAATTGATGGCGCTTTTTAACCAATTCTCAAAGTATTTTAAAATCAGTTTTGCCTTTTCAGGAACTACCATGGACCTTATGGAAACTTGCTGTCCGGACATTATCCAAGACCTCAAAAAGATCAATGACCTGGGAAGTGTGGAGTTTCTAGGTGAAACCTATTCCCATTCCATTTTGAACCTGAATAATGAACAGGAATTTATATATCAGGTAAGCAAACAAAAAAACAAGGTGCTCAATCTCTTTGGGCAGTATCCCCGTTCCTTTTTAAATACCAATTATTTCAGTCTTGAATTCCTGAATTCCGTTTTGCCTTTTCTTGAATTTGACCTTGTCATCAATCAAGAATCATACGGTATGCATGAAGGTTTTTCCAAACACACCCTGTATCAAATCAAGGACAGGGATGGATTGAAAATGCTTTTCACTGAAAACCTTTTACAAAAACCGGAGGGTCTAAAAAAATCAGAAGTCTTGAACAAGCCTCCTTTACGTTATGCCGATGAATTTATCCATTGGATCAATGCGATGCCTGAAGAAAACCAGATTGTTACCCTGTTAATAGATTATAAGGGCTTTTTGGGTGAAAAAGATGCCAACAAACCCTTATTGAACTTTATCCATGAGTTACCCCAAAAAGCAATGGAGAGTAATATTGGGTTCATTACGCCTTTGGAAGCAGCTCTTTCTGCTGATTTTTCCCCAAAAGTGACCAATGTTTCTTTTGAAATAAAACTTCAGGAAAAGAAAAACCCACCTAACCAGCTCCAAAAAGAAATATTGGACATTTTAACCGGTCTAAAAGACAAGGTTTACCAAACCAAACAAGAGAACTTCATCAAAACTTGGCATTATCTACAGGATGATATTAACCTACATGAAATGTCTTTTGAATCCAAGAATAATGATTCCTTGCAGGAAGATCAAAATCCCTTCAGTGCCTATATCAATTACAGAAATATCTTAGATGACTTTACCAGAAAAATTGACAAAGCCCTTCTGAACTTAAAAGAGAAGATTCGGTCAAATAATTATGTCAGCTTGATCAGGTCCAAAAGAAATAAGATAGGAAATCAGCCCTTGTCATTAAAGTCTAACCATTGATTATTTGTGATTAATAATTTTTTCTTTCCCATTTGGAATGGATTTCCCATCCACCTTCAACCTCTTTTAAGGTAGCTTGCCATTCATATGTTTTCGGCCAATTTTTAAAGACTTTTGCTACCATATACAAAAATCTGAGGGAAAACTTACTTTCATTGGGAATCCAACCCCCTAAAGGCCAAATTTTAAGTTGAACTTGTTTCATTTCCCTTTTCACATGGTATATCCCTTTGATTTTCCCAGTGCTTTCATGACCTGAAATCACAAATTCCCCCTTGAGTTCAGTGCCTTCTTTCAACAAGTTGATCTGAGGAAATGCAGGAGAAAAAACCAGCCTGATTTCATGTCCAGCACCTGATTTGACAAGTTTCTTCATTTCTGCTCCAAATCCGTTGATTTCCAGTATCACACCCTGCAAGTCATTGACTAAAGCACCATTTTGAGAAGGATTAAAAGTGACGATAAAAGGATCTGAGGAATATCTTGTGAAATACATCCACGTGTTATCCAAGGGAATGGGAAGTTTATCAGGTTGGTGGCTTTTACCGTCAATCTTTACATGTATAACGGTGTTATTCCTGCGGACAAAATAGAAATCATGAAGTAGAACCAGTGGCATAGCTGATGGATTCGTAGCTGCATCCCCCATTGGGGCCAATAACCCGAATGGTTCACGCATTTTGGGGTGGGATTCCTTGATCAAAATTTCAACTTTTCGATTTTCTGAATCCCTAAAAATAATATTAGCCTGAACCCCATACTCATTGATTTCAAAATCCTTTTGCTCAAAAATCACTTTCTGCATCAACCCTAAACCTTTTCCTGCAATATCAAATTTATCAGGATTTGGATGAAGAGAGGCTTCATGGTAAACATCCACCTTCATATCCTTTCTCCAGGCGATTACCAAAAGTCCTTTCCCATTAATCTTGTCATCAAAATATTGGGGTTCCAAACCTATGTATTTTGAATCAGTGTCTTTTTCAAAATTGACCAGCAACAGCCTTTTCATGGGGTCAATTTGAAATAGAAAAGGATTTAGGAAGGGTTTTGGTCCCTCTTCATAAATAGAATTTGGATGCTTCATCATGCTTTCAATTACATTAAATAGATGAATGACAATATTGATGCCTATCGAAAGGATATAAAAGCTATTTAAGAATGTTAGAATATTTATCAAAAATACCAAGCATACTTCACATATAAATAATTACAAATTAATGCCGTTTAGTTAGTGGTTAATTAACTGAAATTCATTATATTAGAGATATAAAATAAGGCTTCCGAAAGCAGGGAGTGCTGGAAGCCTTAAAACTTTAATTGTAAATGAATTCAAGTTAA
>NZ_JBHLWI010000044.1:0-43120 GCF_042432905.1 Fontibacter flavus
TTGGATATAGTGCATAGAGATAAAATAGGATTGTTAAAAATAACCTCAACTAAATTTACTAAATTTAAGGAGATTGTGGAATAGCCAACTAAAAAACAGGAGAGGCTTTTTTCACAGTCTGCCGTTGGCATCAAGCTATAAAATGAACCGAATACTAAAATACGGACTGATAACGATTTCAATTTTTATAATTGGGATATTTGTTTCATATGGAATCTTTGTAAATAAGTTTGACTTGTTCGGAGATCCTGAGAAAGAAATTTTGAATACAAAATGTGACAATCAAGGAGTAAGACAGGCGACAACTTTCGAATATGGTGGAAATGCTGTGACCAATCAAGTAATATTAGTTTCAATTGACCTAGGGTGCTCTGACAATCCAGATGATTCGAAAAAGAAAATAGTCTTTTCTGCTGAGAACAAAGGTGGAACGGCACTGCAGACAGAATGGAAATCGTTTGACACTCTTAAAATAATCTATTCGGATAGGCTTGAACCAGTTTCCCAAATTGACAAAGTGACATATATTGATTCGACTTTAAACGTCACAATTATTTATGAAATAACACCTGAAAAGAAAATTCAAAACTCAACCGACCGAACCGACTATAATAATCAAGATTTGAGTTATGAATTTAGAGAAGCAATCATATTTAATCTGACAGACACAATAGCCGCTGATTTTAATGGGGATGGAAAGCTGGATCAAGCAATTTTTAGAAAAGAAAATGAAACTTCAGGAATTATCATAATTCACGGAGAAACAAACGAAGTAAACAAAATTGGTTTTGGCGAACGTCTTGCGCATTTAACAGAATTTAATTGGGTTGACTTTTGGGGACTTGTAAATGACTCAGAGACTTATGAAGTCGTAATTGAAGATGACGAGATCATAGGAGGTAGAAAAGTTATGCTTGAGAATCCATCAATTGTAGTGAGAAAAGAAGAAGTAGGTGACGGACTAATAACATTTAAAGAAGGAAAATATGTTTGGATTCACCAAGCAGACTAAATTATCTAATGATGCCATTGCCACCAGAAAATATAAATGCAAATATTACACCGAGAGAATTTGAGCTACTGGTTAAAGCTTACTTACAAGAAATTGGAAGTTCTATTAATACTTTTAATGTCAAGCATGATGTTCAATTACAAAGAGAAGATGGAAGATATCAAATCGATGTTTTTGTTGAATTTGAACTATTAGGGAGTGATTTTAAAGTACTTATTGAGTGTAAAAAGCACAAGGATAAAGTAAAACGAGATGTCGTTCAGCTTTTGTTTGATAAGATTAGAGCTACTGGGGCGCATAAGGGCATGATTTTCTCAACTAGCGGGTTTCAAAAGGGGGCATTACTTTATGCAAGAAAACATGGAATAGCACTAATTAGAATTATTGAAGGGAAGTATACTTATTTCACTAAGTCAAGAGAGTCAAGAAATTTTGACCCTCCAACCTGGGTGGATTTACCAAAATTTGTTGGTGAATTCATAACTGATGAAGCAATTTGCTATTTACAAAATGGACATTTAGAGCCATTAAGAGAATTTATAATGGTTAATAAGGAATAGAATAGCCAGCTCCCATCTCTCACCACTTTTATGTAATTTAACAAATCAATTCAAACATAGGAGAAGTTAGGAGTAGGCTGGAAGCGAGCGGCTCCACATGCAGGCCCGACCCCCTAAGCGCCAAGTCTAAAATGACGGAACACATAGACATCATATAACATTATGACAATTGAACAACTGAAATATCCGATTGGGAAATTTGAGAAACCAACTACAATTACCAATAATATTGTAAAAAACTGGATTACTGTAATTTCTACATTTCCTCAAAGACTTCAGTTGAAGTCAGCAATTTGACGGACGAACAACTTGACAAACCATACAGACCAGGAGGTTGGATAATTAGACAAGTAGTCCATCATTGTGCCGACAGCCATATGAATAGTTTAACACGTCTAAAACTCGCATTGACAGAAGACCAACCAACCATAAAACCATATTTAGAAGAAAGATGGGCGGAGCTTCCAGACAGTAAAAGTATGCCTATTGAACCGTCATTAAAAATGTTAGAAGGAACACATGAAAGATGGACTGTTTTATTAAACAATTTGACAGACGAACAGAAAGGAAGAATTTTTATTCATCCTGAACACGGAAAGACATATAGTGTTGATGAAAATATCGGTGTTTACGCTTGGCATTGTAACCATCATCTTGCGCATATAACAGAGACCAAAAAGAAACATAAATGGAAATAAACATCAAATTTAATAAAACTGACAAAGCCTGAACAGTCTAAAGCTCTTTTGCAAAAGCAGGAGTTTCAATTGCTTGAATTTAATTTTTGGGGTGTTTCTACATGCTAAAATTGAATACTAATTACCTGGCAATTAAAGTTAAATATAACACACAATAGTCCTTGGATACGGCTCTGCTTGAGGACAGGAAATTACGCACTCTGGAAAAAAAGCCATAACATGCCGTACCCTACTGTCTAGAGAGTAAATCAGGCAGAAATTCTTTAGCTTTGAGGCTAGTGCCTGATTCAATTGGACATCACACGTCACAGGGCTGAGAACAGCCGACACATTATAGAAATGAAAAAAATATTGAGAATAGTATTATGGACCTTAGCCATTCTTATGGTGGCAACAGGGAGTCTGGCATATTATGTCAGTAAACAAATGGGCAGTTTGAATTCTTTGGAAGCGCGTAAGGAAAGATTCGGGGGCTTGCCTTATTATGCTGAGGAGACCGATGAATTTTTAAGTCCCGAGCCATTGCCCTATTTTCCAGAACAAACCACAGGGGGGAATCCTGGACCTTTGAGATTCTTTAAAACTTCACCCAATGCACCCGGTTTTCCACTGCCCAAGCAGCTGATTACCAAAAGCGATTTTCCGGAAACCCCCTCGGATTTTGCGGTGTGGTGGTTAGGTCATTCCTCTTTTATTCTTGAGCTTGACGGAAAGCGTATCCTATTTGATCCGGTTTTTGAAAATGGAGGCCCTCTTCCCTTTATTTTGAGAAGGTTCGATGTATCTCCAATCAAAAGAGAAGAACTTCCCGAGATTGATATGGTGATCATTACCCACGATCATTATGACCATCTGGAGGCGGCCACCATCAAATTTCTGGCGGATAAAAACATAGAATTCATCGTGCCATTGGGTGTTGGCAGTAGATTGGAAAGTTGGGGTATTCAGAAAAACAACATCAGCGAGTTGGGATGGCATGACGCCAAGGTTGTTGGTTCCTTGCAAATAACAGCCCTTCCGGGGATCCACTACACAAGCAGAAGTTTCAATGATAGAAACAAAACCCTCTGGGCTTCTTTTGTCATTAAAGGCGCAGACAAAAATCTTTTTGTAAGTGGAGATACCGGTTACGGTGGGCATCTAAAAGAAATTGGAGAAAAATATGGTCCTTTTGACCTGGCCTTAGTGGAAATAGATGGCTGGAATAAAGGATGGCCTTTGACCCACCTTTTTCCTGATCAGGTCATTCAAGTATGTCAGGATATAGATGCCAAACTCCTGTTTCCCATACATTGGGCTGTCTTTGATTTGGCATTACACCCATGGGACGAATCTATTAAAATGGTCGCTGATCTGGCAGCAGAAAAAGACATCGAGCTGGTGACACCCATTATGGGCGAAAAAGTTATCCCAGGACTGAGTTCCACCAATAATTGGTGGGAAAACTTAAAAAAGTGACCGCTAATCTGCTATGATTTGCTGCCACTTTTTTCTTATTCCATCAATAAGATAAGGGTTCTATAAATGTCATCTCTTTTTAGTAAATTCCAATTTTCAAAATTCAACATAATCAAAATGAGAATATTCTTCACAGGGGGCACAGGAAAAGCCGGAAAACATGTCATCCCCTACCTCATAGAACAGGGACATCGGGTGATGAATGTGGACCTGAAACCATTGGATTATCCGGGTGTGGATAACCTGATCGCGGATATTACAGATTCAGGCCAAATGTTCAATGCCATGACTTCCTATGCAGGTTTTGACGAAATGGAACCGGGTACCGGGGTACCCAAGTTTGATGCGGTGGTCCATTTTGCTGCGGTGCCCAGGATTCTGATCAACCCTGATAATGAAACCTTCCTGGTCAATTCTGTAGGTACCTATAATGTGATTGAAGCAGCTGTCAAGCTGGGGATTAAGAAGATCATCATTGCTTCTTCGGAGACAACTTACGGCATCTGTTTTTCGGATGGCAAAACCGACCCAAAATCTTTACCCTTGGAAGAAGATTATGATGTGGATCCCATGGACAGTTATGGCTTGTCCAAGGTGGTAAACGAGCAAACGGCCCGCAGCTTTCAACGCCGCTCGGGGTTTGATATCTATGCCCTTCGCATCGGCAATGTGATTGAACCCCATGAATACGAACTGCTCTTTCCCCATTATTTCAAACATCCAGAAGTACGCCGCAGAAATGCCTTTTGCTACATTGATGCCCGGGATCTGGGGCAGATTGTGGATTTGTGCCTGAAGAAGGACGGATTGGGTTATCAGGTATTCAATGCCGGCAATGACCACAATGGGGCCATCATTCCCAGCAAGGAGCTAGTGGAAAGATTTTTCCCAGGAGTAACCCTAAGCCGTGAACTTGAGGAGCACGAGGCTTTGTTTTCCAACCGTAAAATCCGTGAAGTACTGGGCTTCAAAGAACAGCACAATTGGAGGAAGTATGTAAAAGGTTTTTAGAGAATATGTTGATGACTTGGAAAAGATGATTGAACTTATTCCTCTAAAATTCCTTTTAAATCCGCAGGCGAATAGTAAATGGACTTCAAGGTTTTTCTGTCTCCTGATCGGTAGACCAGGAAAAGTTCTTCCTCCTGTTCATAGAAGCATTCCACTCCCTGATTTTGATAATGGGCCACAGTTTCTTTGGCTTCCTCTTCAGTTTTGCAGGCTTTGCTCATATTGGACCGCTGTACTTCATCGAACAACGCTTTGAATTTTTCGGCCAATCCAAATTCCAGCACTGCCCCGGATAGTACATATTGAATATCACACAAGGCATCGGCAATTTCCACTATGTCACCGTTTCGGATACCTTCTTCCAATTCCTTCAGTTCTTCAGCAATCAGGGAAACCCTTAGGTCGCATCTTTTGGTATCTGGAACCATAGGTTCTGGAAGAATAGGGTGTTTGAAAGTCTTGTGGAATTCGGCTACAGAGGTTAAGCTTTTTGGGTCTTGCATTTCTATTGGATTTTTGTTTTTACAAAGAAAAGAATTTTCATGAACTGTGCCAGCGGCACAAGCTAATGGTAGAAAATGATAACAATGCATCCACCTTCCTGTAAGGAAGTCCTGTAGAAAAATGCAACCATAAGAATTATTTCACCTGACATCCAGGCTGCTTTATAAAAAAAAGAGGCCGGTAATCCGACCTCTTAAAACGTAAAGGAAACGAACAATTTTTATTTTTTCTTCAGACTCACTGCAGATTCCAGATTGCTTTCAATCTGTGCCAAGATAATGGCATTGGTATCTGCTGCACCAGGACCAATATCAATTCTTCCATCCGCATTGGTATCTACAGCCGTAGCAAAATCTACATTGGCAAATAACTTATCCATATCAAATACCAGGACCATTTCAGTCTGACCATCTACTTCTACCCCTTGGGTGGATTGAGCCTTTGCACGGATCATTTTTTCAGTATTGAGCCAGATATTGCTGGATTTACCTTGGACCTCACCCATGATCAAAAGGGATTTTTCATAAACAGGATCAGTGGATTCCACTTCCGTATTTTTAAAAAGCCTGAAGCTAACCTCTTGGTAATTGCCTTCCGGTGTTCTTCCCTGACCTAATACGGAACTTTTGACCTCTCCATTGCTTACTATTGCAAAAGTCTGGTTTTTGGTCGCAGCTGTTTGGAGACCTGCATTTACATTGGTCCTCAAGGTAATACTGCCCAAACTTATACCTGCCAAAAGATCTGCTTTGGCGGCATACTTCATTTCCACATCTTTACTTCCAACCCAAAATTCACTTGTGGCAAATCCATTGACGATGACACGGCTATTGCTGCTGCTTGCCGAAGTGCTGCTAAATGCCTCTGCAGTTAGGGTAGCCTGACTCTGAGGTTCATTCATGTCAGCATCTTCTTTTTCTGTACAGGCGAAACCTACAAATCCGATTGCTAATACCGCAATCCATTTTTGGAAATAATTGATTGGTTTTTTCATTTGATAAAATAGTTGGTTAATAATAGCATGACTTAGACAATGTCCGTGCCAGTAGTCCATGCATTTTTTAACATAATTCCTGAAATAGGAATCTATTTTTGGACAAAAGAACCTTTTTTTAGTCTTTCACTATTTTCCTGTCAGAAAAAATATACCGGTCAATTGGTTTTTGATTTTTAACTGATCGTACCTAAAAAGTAAACGTTGATACCTGTTTTGATTTTAAAGACAATCTTGTTCTGTGGAAATACAGGTGCTGGATTTGAAAAATTTTGGTAAAAAAAAAACGGGGAGTAATCCCCGTTCGCTTAACCTTTCATCAAGGTATCATATCGTTTTTCTACCTCAGACCAGTTGACCACATTCCAGAATGCGGAAACGTAATCCGGCCTTCTGTTCTGATAGTTCAGGTAATAGGCATGTTCCCATACATCTATGCCCAATAGTGGAATCCCCTGAAAGTCGGAAATGTCCATCAAGGGATTATCCTGATTAGGCGTAGATCCTATTTTCAACAAATTATCTTTGTCCAATACCAGCCAGCCCCATCCGGAGCCAAAGCGTCCTTTGGCTGCATCTTCGAATTGTTTTTGGAATTCGGCAAAACTTCCAAATGCGCCGGTAATCGCATGTCCCAAATCACCTCCCGGTTCACCACCTCCGTTAGGAGACATGGTTTTCCAGAAGAGTTCATGGTTGTAATGGCCACCGCCATTATTTCTCATTTTGGTGGAATATTTTGAAATATTCATCATCACCTCTTCCAAAGGTCGGCTAACATCCACATTTTCCTCTGCTGAAGCTTCGGCTAAATTTTTTGCATAGGCAGCTGCATGCTTGGTATAGTGAATTTCCATAGTCATGGCATCAATATGAGGTTCCAAAGCTTCATAAGCATAAGCCAGAGGCATCTGCTCAAAGCCTGTACTCAAGAGAATTTTTATTTCTTCCTCAACTGAGCCACTTTCCGTGTTGCCACCGCAAGCACTCAAGAATGCGGAACCGATTACACTGCTTCCAATTCCCACTGCCAATGTTGCTTTGGAGCTATGGCTGAGGAATTTTCTTCTGGAAACATCAAAAGTTGTCTTTTTCATAGGGTTGTTAATTTCCTTTAAGGGTTGGATTTTCAATCACAAGAACCACCAAGTTAATTAATTCGGTTTGATTATAAAACCTAAAAGCAGACAATAAGTCTGATTTTATGACAAGTTGGTTATGTTTGCAAAACCAATAAAACTTGGTTTGGTTTTTGAAAACAGATAAATACCCTTGAACTGGGTGAATATTTATGGAAATTTCTTTTTACAAATATCAAGGTACAGGAAATGATTTTGTCATGATTGATGACAGGTCAGCCACATTTCCTGAAAAGAACCTACCGCTTGTCCAAAAATTATGTGATCGCAAATTCGGAATTGGGGCAGATGGCTTGATTTTGATCAGAAATAAGGAAGGTTACGATTTTGAAATGATTTATTTCAATGCAGATGGATCGCAGAGTATGTGTGGCAATGGCGCCCGTTGTGCAGTGGCTTTTTCCAGGTTTTTGGGAATTATCGACAATGAAACCAAATTTCTGGCTATCGATGGACCACATAAGGCGAAAGTCGTGGATGGCTGGGTGGAATTGGGCATGAGTCCCGTGAGCAGTCTGGCCAATGCCGGTCAGGACTTTTTTGTCAATACCGGTTCGCCGCATCATGTCCGTTTTGTAGAAAATGTCAATGAATATCCGGTTGTTCAAACAGGATCCGAGATCAGGTATGCTGATCAATATGCACCTAAAGGTACCAATGTGAATTTTGTGACCCCTATCAGTCAGAATGAAATTCAAGTTCGGACCTATGAACGAGGAGTTGAAAATGAAACCCTTTCCTGTGGCACCGGTGTGACAGCCTGTGCTTTGGTCTATGGTTACCAAAATCAGTTGCATGAGGTCAACATCAGTACCCCTGGCGGTAAGCTGAAGGTGAGGTTTTCTGAAAATGCGGACGGAAGTTTCCAAAATATTCTGTTGATAGGACCTGCAGAACAGGTTTTCCATGGAAAAATAAATGTAATCATATAAGAAAAGAGCACATTCATGGAGATTCTTGATACTTGAGCTGTTTCTAATCTCCTGACCTATTACTATAAATTAACAAAAAGGCCGTAATTTTAAGCCCCATATTATAAAAGTTACTATGTTAGAATTTATCGCCAAAGGACTGGCAAAAGTTTTCGGAACGAAGTCTGATAGAGATATAAAGGAATTTTCTCCTAAAGTTGCCGTGATCAATGAGATTTATGCCAAGCTCAAAAATCTCAGTGATGATCAGCTTAGAGAGAAAACCGCTGAAATCAAATCCATCATCAATGCGGATTTGAAATCGTTTGATGATAAAATTGCCTCCCTTCGTGAGCAGATCGCTGCGCTGGCACCGGATAAGGTGCAGGAGAAGGACGCACTTTTCAATGAAATTGAAAAAACCGAGAAATCCCGTGATGAAGCCCTTGAAGTGGTCTTGGATAAGGTGATGCCTGATGCCTTTGCTGTTGTCAAAGAAACAGCCAGAAGGTTTAAGGAAAACGGCAAACTGGTGGTGAAAGCCAATCTTAAAGACCAGGCCTTGGCTGTGAAAAAACCAAATGTGGAAATACAGGGAGATCAGGCTATTTGGCATAATAGGTGGATGGCTGCAGGAAATGAAGTCGTGTGGGATATGGTGCACTACGATGTGCAGCTGATCGGTGGTATGGTATTGCACAAAGGTAAAATTGCGGAGATGGCAACGGGTGAAGGTAAAACGCTTGTTTCCACACTTCCTGCTTACCTCAATGCCTTGGCCGGCCGTGGTGTTCACTTGGTTACTGTCAACGACTACCTGGCCAAAAGGGACTCCGAATGGAATGCACCATTGTTTGAATTCCACGGCTTGACGGTAGATTGTATCGATAAATATCCGCCTAACTCTGATCAAAGGAGAAAGGCTTATGCCTGTGACATTGTCTATGGTACCAATAATGAATTCGGCTTCGATTACCTGAGGGACAATATGGCTAGAGATGCCGGAGACCTTGTTCAGGGTAAACACCATTTTGCCATGATCGATGAAGTTGATTCCGTCCTTATTGATGATGCCAGGACGCCTTTGATTATTTCCGGTCCGGTGCCAAGAGGTGATAAGCATGAGTTTATGGACATGAAGCCAAGGGTTTCTACCTTGGTGGATGAGCAAAGGAAATTGGTTCAGGGATACTTGACGACAGCCAAAAAACTGATCCAGGAAGGTAATGAAAAAGAAGGAGGTCTTGCCCTATTCCGTGCTTTCCGGGGTATGCCGAAGTACAAGCCTTTGATCAAGTACCTTTCTGAACCTGGAGTAAGGGTTATTTTGCAGAAAACAGAAAACTATTACCTACAGGACAACAAGCGCATGATGCCTGAGGCAGATGAACCGCTTTTGTTTACCATTGACGAAAAGTCCAATAGCATCGAGCTGACGGATAATGGTATTGAAGTCATCACGCAGAAAAATGAAAACCCAACGTTTTTTATCCTTCCGGATATCGGTATGGAAATTGCCGAGATGGAGAAAAATCCTGATCTGGATGACAAGGAAAAGCTGATCAGAAAAGAGGAAATTATCAAAGATTATGGCGTAAAAGCACAAAGGATTCACACGGTCAATCAGTTGCTCAAAGCATATTGTATGTTTGAAAAAGACACTGAGTACATCATTGTCGATGGCAAAGTGAAGATTGTGGATGAACAAACAGGCCGTGTGATGGAGGGCAGAAGGTATTCTGACGGTTTGCATCAGGCGATAGAAGCCAAGGAAAATGTAAAGGTGGAGGATGCCACCCAGACCTATGCGACGATTACCCTACAGAATTATTTCAGGATGTACCATAAGCTTGCCGGTATGACCGGTACTGCGGAAACTGAAGCAGGAGAATTCTGGACCATCTACAAATTGGATGTGGTGGTCATCCCTACCAACAAACCGATTATCAGAGATGACCGTGAAGATAAGGTTTATAAGACAGTTAGAGAGAAGTTCAATGCTGTAGCGGATGAGATTGTAGAACTGACTAAGGAAGGAAGGCCTGTGCTAGTGGGTACGACTTCTGTTGAAATTTCTGAAGTATTGAGTAGGATGCTGACCATCCGAAAAATCAACCATCAGGTATTGAATGCCAAGCAGCATGCCAGGGAAGCAGATGTAGTGGCTGAAGCCGGTAAACCGGGAACAGTGACCATTGCTACTAACATGGCGGGCCGTGGTACCGATATCAAGCTGACACCTGAATCAAGAGCGGCGGGCGGTTTGGCCATCATCGGAACAGAGCGTCACGAATCGAGAAGGGTAGACAGGCAGTTGAGAGGTCGTTCAGGACGTCAGGGGGATGTGGGTTCGTCCCAGTTCTTTGTGTCTTTGGAAGACAACTTGATGAGGATGTTTGGTTCTGAGAGGATAGCCAAACTGATGGATAGAATGGGCTTGGAAGAAGGAGAAGTCATCCAGCATTCCATGATTACCAAATCCATCGAAAGGGCGCAAAGGAAAGTCGAAGAAAATAACTTTGGTATCAGAAAGCGTCTCCTTGAATATGATGACGTGATGAACTCTCAAAGGGAAGTGGTCTACAAGAGGCGTAAAAACGCCCTGATGGGTGAGCGTCTGGAGCTGGATATCCTGAATGTCATGTATGATGTTTGTGAAGGCATCATTGAGATGGCGAAGTCAACCGAAGATCTGGACAATCTAAGAATGAATATTTACAGTTCTTTGGGGATTGACCATCAGTTTACCGCCGATGATATCAAATCCAAAGAAGCCAATGTCTTGACAAGGGAGTTGTTCGAGGCAGCATATCAAAACTACACCGGTAAGAACGACCGTATCCTTTCCAAAGCGCTTCCGATATTGAAGGATGTGTTTGCACAGAGAGGAGCTACTGTAAAAGAAATCATGGTGCCGATAACTGATGGCATCAAGCAGATCGGCGTAGTGGTCAACCTGGAATCTACGGTGAACAATGAAGGCCGAGACCTGATCAGGGCAATCGAGAAAAACGTGACCTTGGCGATTATTGACCAAAACTGGAAAGAGCACCTCAGGGATATGGATGACCTGAAGCAATCTGTTCAGAATGCGGTCTATGAACAAAAGGATCCTTTGTTGATTTACAAGTTTGAGGCATTTCAGATGTTCAAGCGTTTCGTGGGCAGGCTGAATGAAGACACCATTTCTTTCATCGCTAAAGCAGAATTGCCGACACAGGATCCAAGTCAGGTAAAGGCAGCGCAGGCTCCCAGAAGAGAGGATAATGTCAAAGCTTCCAAAGAAGAAGTAGGCAGTAGCCTGAACCCAGGAGCCAATAGGCAGGCAGCAGCAGCTGTGGCCAATAGAACAGCTGCGCCACAGGTTGTTGCACCAAGGAAATCAGAAAAGTCCTACGGTAGAAATGACAAGGTTTCTGTACAGTATGCAGATGGCAAGCTACTGAAAGATGTGAAATACAAAAGTGTGGAGCAGGATGTGGAATCCGGCAAATGTGTGATTATAGAACATTAACAATAACATCATGAAAAGGTCACTGATAACCTCGATTCTTCTGGTATTTTTAATGGGCTCTTGTAATGTACTTAAAAAAGGTGCATCAGGTGCAGATGCTTATGAAAACTACCAGGAGAATCTCAGTGAGTCTATCATTGAATTTCCCGATTTCGCTGAAAAAGCCAGAGAATCAGCAACTGAGAATGTTGTAGAGAGTGTATTGGCAGTGGATCAGGACCTGACTCAGGCCCTCAACAAATATAGAGAAACCAACAAAGGCGAACGTTACTGGAGTGGCTTTACCGTATTGGTCTATAGTGGTGTGGACAGAGATTTGGCTTTCAAAACAAGAAATGATCTTTACACCTATTTTCCGGATTTGAAATCCGATATGCAATACCAACAACCAAGGTATCTGGTCAAAGTAGGGAAATTTATCAACAGGATTGAAGCACAGGCTTACTATTATCAACTCAAAGAACAATTTCCCGCAGTAAGAATCATTCAGGACAGATTCCAAAGAGAGGGATATGTGAACCCAGACCCCGTACAGGATGGTGAAAGATAAAATTAAAGCGTTAGCAAAGGAGTATAAATCAGATATCATTACCCTCAGAAGGCATCTACATGCCCATCCAGAGCTTTCCTTTCAGGAGTACCAGACTTCTGCTTTTGTGGAGGAAAAGTTAAAAAGT
This sequence comes from Fontibacter flavus, assembly GCF_042432905.1. Classification (NCBI taxonomy): domain Bacteria; kingdom Pseudomonadati; phylum Bacteroidota; class Cytophagia; order Cytophagales; family Cyclobacteriaceae; genus Fontibacter; species Fontibacter flavus. The sequence goes on from NZ_JBHLWI010000044.1 coordinate 12,479, forward strand.
TTTGGCATTACCCAGCTTGAAAAAAAAGCAGATACCGGAATTGTAGCTTTGATTGAAGGAAGAAATCCTAGAGCCAAGGTGATTGCACTTAGGGCGGATATGGATGCCCTTCCTATTATCGAGCAAAATGAGGTTTCCTACAAATCGACCAATTCGGGAGTGATGCATGCCTGTGGGCATGATGTACATACCGCCTCACTTTTGGGTGCAGCAAAAATTCTGAACGGCATCAGGGATGATTTTGAGGGTACGGTGAAATTGATTTTCCAGCCTGGAGAAGAGCTGATTCCTGGGGGAGCTTCTTTGATGATTAAGGACAAGGTTTTGGAAAATCCCAGACCATCTGGAATCATTGGCCAACATGTGATGCCGCTGATTCCAGTTGGAAAGGTGGGCTTCCGTAAAGGTATGTATATGGCAAGTGCTGATGAACTTTATATTACTGTGAAAGGTAAGGGCGGACATGGTGCCATGCCGGAGACCTTGGTAGATCCGGTTTTGATCGCTTCCCACATGATTGTAGCCTTGCAGCAGGTAGTCAGCAGGAATGCTTCGCCTAAGATTCCGTCAGTGCTATCTTTTGGTCGAGTGGAGGCCTTGGGAGCTACGAATGTCATTCCTAATGAGGTGAAAATACAGGGCACTTTCAGAACACTCAATGAAGAATGGAGGGCCAAAGCCCATGTGCAGATGGTCAAAATTGCTAAAGGAATAGTAGAAGGAATGGGTGGTGAAGTGGATTTTGAAGTAAGAAGAGGTTACCCATTTCTTAAAAATGCTGAGGCGCTGACAGAAAGAGCACAACAAGCAGCCATAAGTTATATGGGAGAAGAAAATGTAGTGGATCTGGATATTTGGATGGCAGCAGAAGACTTCTCCTATTATACACAGGAGATTGATGGCTGCTTTTACAGACTAGGTACCCGTAATGAAGCCAAAGGAATTGTTTCCGGTGTGCATACGCCTACCTTCGATATCGATGAGGATGCTTTGGAGATCGGAGCAGGTTTGATGGCTTATATTGCTGTCAATGAATTAAAATCTTAATGAAATATACTTGCGTGAAATAAACTGGAAATATGCTAAAGCGAAATAATTGGGGATAGTACCTATTTCTTTAATGTTTCAATTTATTTCCACTGTATTTCAAGCTTATATCAATCAACATATGAAAACAACCAAACAATTGACATTGGCCATTCTTTTGGTCTTCAGTATCAATACCAGTTCATTTGCCTGGGGAGCAATCGGTCATTATGTGATCGGCAAATTAGCGGAATGGCAAATGAAACCACAAACAGTACAAAGGGTAGAAGCCATCCTACAGCAACAATCCATTTCAGGAGTGGGTGTTTGGATGGATAATATCCGTTCAGACAAAAAGTATGACTATACCTACACCTGGCATTGGGTAACCACCGCAGACGGGGAGTATGACCCAAAGATTCAGGAACCTACCGGTGATGCTTATGCAGCGTTTTTGAAAATTAAGGAAACTTTGAAAAAGGGAGGTTTGACTGCCGAGGAAGAAAGAGATCAGCTCCGGATGTTGATCCATATCATTGGAGATTTACATCAGCCCTTCCATGTGGGCAAGCCAGGTGACCGTGGAGGAAATGATGTGAAGGTGAGTTATTTCAATAAGGAAACCAATATCCATGCTGTTTGGGATTCTGATCTGATCGAAAATAAAAAAATGAGTTATTCAGAAATTGCAACCGAACTTCAAAAAAGAATCAACCCTGAACTCATCCATCAATATACTTCCAAAAGCCCTTCTGATTGGTTAAGAGAGGCAGTCGCTATCAGGCCAGCCATGTATGACATCCCTGAAAATGGAAGAATCGGTTATGAGTATATCTATAAGCATTACCACCATATCGAAGAAAGACTGACAGCTGCCGGTATTCGATTGGCCCAGGTGCTCGAAGAAATTTATGGATAAGGCTGCAAGGCAGTTTTTCTCAATACTAATTGAACCGACATGATAGATGTCGGTTTTTTTGTGCCCTTTTCGAAGTTTATAAACTTTATGTGGTTATAAATTTCTCTGCCAGTAGCTTCAATTATTAGGATTATGGGTTGTTTCAAGTCAATATCTATTAGTATCTAAAGTCATCGGCTGGTATCAATAAATATCGGATTTAAGTTAATCTAGGTTTTTTGCTTCTTTACGGTCAAAGTTCCGGATATATAAAAATTTATTCAAATTGAATGATTATCTTATTGCTAATATATGAAGCAGTATGCGTTAATCACTGGAGCTAGGCAGGGCTTGGGAAAGGGTTTTGCCATAGAACTTTCCAAAATGAAAATCAATACCATTTTGGTCAGTAGACCCAATCATGGCCTTCAGAATTTTTGTAAGGAGCTTAAGGAAACCTATCAGGTTGATTCTATCGCTTATGAGACTGATTTAACTGTTTACCAAAATGTAATAGATCTGGCCCATTGGATAAATGAGCAATTTGACATTTTCATCTTGATTAATAATGTAGGAAAAGGGGGCTCTTCCAAAATTACCGATGTTGATATTGAATACATCAATCACATGCTGAAACTGAATGTCGTGGCAGCTACAGTACTCACCCATCAGCTGCTTCCCAATCTATTACGTCAGCCTCAAGGTTATATTTTGAATGTTGCGAGTTTGGCGGCATTCTTGCCAATCGGGTTCAAAACCATTTATCCTGCGACCAAATCTTTCATCTATTCTTTTTCAAGGAGCCTAAGAAGGGAATTAAAAAACTCCAATGTTTCTGTCAGTGCCGTAAGTCCCGGACCTATAAGGACCAATGATGATATTATCAAAAGAACAGAAAAGGGCTATTTTGGAAAATTCATAGTTTGGGAACCAGAGGATTTGGCCAAAGAATGCATCAATCAACTTTTTAAGAAGAAAGGCGAGATCGTCGTTAATCCATTTGTACGATTCCTGATCAGGGTTCTGCCTATGAGTTTAAAAACCGACTTGATGACGAAAATAGTGCTCAAAGAACTAAAATAAAGCGCTATGAAAAAGGTGTTTGTAGCTGGTGCAACCGGCTTTTTAGGAACTAACCTGATTATAGAATTGATCAGACAAAACTATTTAGTCAAAGGTTTGGACACAAACATAAAAAATTACAAAGGACCTGATCACGAACATCTTCAACTCATTCAAGGTGATGCTCTGGATTTAGATGCTGCACTTTTATCGGATTGTGATGCGGTAATTCACGTCATTGGGGAAACTGCTCCGAATTTATCCTTTGCTAATTACCATCGGATCAATGTAGAAGTTGCCATAGCAGTATTGCATGCGGCTATCAAAAACAAGGTCAAAAGATTTGTTTTTGTCAGTTCAGCCAATACGCTGGGATATAAGGACGACTACAGTCTGGGTTCGGAGGAAAAACCTATAAGAGCCCCCCATAATACATGCCCTTATGCTTTAAGTAAATTGGAGGCTGAGGAGCGTTTGCTTCAATATTCTGATAAAATTGACATCGTTATTGCCAATCCCACCTTTATGATCGGGTCATTTGATTTTAAGCCTACTTCAGGAAGGATTATCTTGAACGGTCTTCATAAAAACATTATTTTTCATCCACCTGGAGGTAAGAATTTTGTGCATGTGGGAGACGTTGCAAGAGGATTGGTCAGTTGTTTGGAACTTGGTAAAAACGGGGAGAAATATCTGCTTGCTGGAGAGAACCTCTCTTTTAGTGATTTTTACCTTAAACTCATTGCGTATCTGGAGAAAAAACCTTTGCTTGTCAAAATTCCCAATTGGATCATGAAAATATTGGGTTGGACGGGTGACCTGATTCTAAGACTTGGTTTCAGGACGGGTTTGAGTAGCTTGAATATGAAAATAATGAGTATAGAGAATTTTTACTCAAATCAAAAATCTATCAGTGAATTGAAATTAAGGTATCACCCTATTGACCAAGCCATTTTTGATGCTCTGAAGTTTTTCCAATCCGATGAATTCCGAAATAGATAAGGAAATCCTTTTGACCGTTGAGTCAAGTCTTCCCAATTTTAACATTTGTTCCTTACAGGTTTTTAACTCTCATTAAAATTCCAGAAGCCATCATACTGGGTTTACTGAAAGATAAAAACTTATTAACCTATTGATTTACAATTTGGTAAAATATTTTTGTTAAATTTAATTCTCAACAAAAGAGAGTTTAGGCCTGGATTTTAATCAAGTACTTATGGAAACTACTTACTTAAAGATTTTACAGTCTAAGCGGCTATTGTTTTTTGGTGTGCTTTTATTCTTTCTTGGTTTGCTGGTGGGGATGTTCATTCCCATTATGGCTAATCCCAGAATGGGTCTTTCTTCTCATTTAGAAGGAGTAATGAACGGTCTTTTTTTACTGTCTTTGGGCCTGATTTGGAATCAGTTAGCTTTATCTCAAAAATGGCTTTCAGTTACCTTTTGGCTGACGCTTTATGGTTCATTTGCTAACTTTCTGGCAGTCTTGATTGCGGCTATAACCGGATCTGGGAAAATGATGCCATTGGCAGGGGGAAAGCAAGGTCATGATATGGTGGAAAGCATAATTTCATTCTTGCTCATTTCTCTGTCTTTTGCCATGCTTACAGTTTGTGTCGTTGTGCTGATTGGATTATATAGGCATTTGAATCTCAAAGATTAAGCGGTAAGGGATTCTTTTTTTCCAAGACCAAAAACCTGCCCCATACATTTATCTCTTCTCTATTTTTATTGATATTGTGGGACAATTGAAAAATCCCATCCTATGCATGATTTGCTAAAAGGTTCCTTTGGTTTTCATTCCGTGGAACTTAAAAGATTAAACGGTTACGATAATGTCAATTATTTGGCGGAGACTGATCGGGGAAAATATATTTTTAAAACTTATCCATTCACATCGGAGACATTTGATCTTGTACAGGCTGAAACAGAAATTCTTCTTGCTTTGCAGAAAAACTTCAAAGGCCGTGTTCCCTGTCCCGAACCCTTCGAAGATGGGAAGTATGTAAAATTGGAAGAATGGGAGGGGCAAAAGCTGATCTGTCGCCTGCTGATTTTTTTGGAAGGGGAGTTTATGGGCAACCGGAAAACCTCAAAGGTTGATTTTCAAGACCTGGGAACGTTTTTGGCAAGATTAGACCTTGAACTCAGCAAAGCCAAGAGTTATGTAATACAGTCCAGAAAGTGGGAATGGGATATACAGTACCTGGAACTTATTGAAAACTATATAGAGGACATTCCTGCTGGCAGAGACAGGAATACGGTCCGTTATTTTATCCAGCAATTTGATGAAAATGTCAGACCGCAGCTTTCTTCTTTGCGAAAATCCCTCATTTACAATGATGCCAATGAATGGAATATCCTTATCAATAAGGATCAGCATATTTCCCTGATTGATTTTGGGGATTTGGCTTATTCTCCACTCATCAATGAGCTTGCAGTCGCCATGACTTACGCAGCATATGACAAGGAAGACTACCTGGACTGGTCTTTGGAAGTACTCAAAGGCTACCATGAAAAGATTCCCCTGACGGAACAGGAACTTGGCCTGCTGTATTACCTGATAGCAGCACGGCTTTGTATCAGTGTATGCAATTCGGCACATGCCCGGAGAGTGGATCCAGAAAATGCCTATGCTTCTATCAGCGAGGAAAATGCCTGGAAGATGCTCTATGCTTGGCTCAAGATTAACCCTAAAGCTGCAGAGAATGCATTTAGATTGGCTGTAGGTCTCAACCCTTGGCCGGTAAAAACTTTGGATGAAAGTCTGTCTTACCGTCATCAATTCCTAAGTAAAATCCTATCGGTAAGTTATTCTAAACCCATCCAAATGGAAAATGCAGCTTTCCAATACATGTACGATGCCCAAGGAAACACTTTTTTGGATGCCTATAACAATATCCCCCATGTGGGCCATTCCCATCCCAAATTGGTGGAGGCTGGGCAAAGGCAAATGGCCAAACTCAATACCAATACCCGGTATCTTTATGACCTTTTGCCACAATATGCCGAAAAGTTGCTTTCCAAATTTCCCGCACCCTTGAACCGGGTATTTTTTGTGAATTCGGGAAGTGCAGCCAGTGATTTGGCCATCCGTATGGCAAAGTGGCACACCAAAAGGGAAGGTATCATGGTCATGGAACATGGTTACCATGGCAATACACAAATTTCCATTGATATTTCCGATTACAAATTCAGCAATCCAAAGGGACAGGGACAAAAGGACTACGTTCTGAAAGTTCCGATTCCTGATGCCTACCGTGGAAAATACAGTCATGAGCTTGAAAACAAAGGCAAAAAATATGCAGCCGAAGCAGTAAAGTTGATGGGTAAATTTAACCATCCTGTCGCGGCATTCATTGCTGAACCCATTGTGGGTTGTGGAGGGCAGGTACCATTAGCGGCAGGGTATCTTCAGGAACTCTACCCGGAAGTTCGGGCATATGGTGGCCTTTGTATTTCCGATGAGGTGCAGACAGGATTTGGAAGAGTTGGGGATCATTTTTGGGGATTTGAGCAGCATGGGGTGGTGCCAGACATGGTCATCCTGGGCAAACCTATGGGCAACGGACACCCTATGGGTGCTGTGGTCTGTACCCGGGAAATAGCCGAGTCCTTTGAAAAAGGGGTTGAGTTTTTCAGTTCCTTTGGTGGTAACCCCGTTTCTTGTGCCATAGGTTTGGCCGTGCTGGATGTCATGGAGGAGGAAGGGTTGCAGGAAAATGCCATGGTGGTGGGAGATTATTATAAATCCCTTTTTGAGCAATTGCAGCAACATTATGCAAACATTGGAGATGTCAGGGGTTCGGGTTTGTTTTTGGGAGTTGACCTGGTCAAACCCGGAACAAAGGAGGAGGATGAACAGTTGGCAAAATTGATTAAAAACCAGCTTCGGGAAAACTTTATCCTGATCAGTACAGATGGTCCTAAGGACAGTGTATTGAAGACCAAACCCCCTTTGATTTTCACAAAGGAGAATGCATTGCAGGTGGTAGAGGAAATGGAAAGGATTTTAATTAAATTGAAAAGATGAAATTTGAAAAATTGAATATCCCACAAGGGCTTCAAGATCATCAGCATGTGAGTTCACTCTCTGCATATTTGGATGCCTTGGAGAAGATGGTCTTAGATCAATCACTCATTGACCAGATCAATGCTGAAATCAGAAATTGTAATCATGAGAAGGTCGAAAAGCAGTTTTTGGTCAAACTACGTAAGGCAAAATCCATGATCTAGAATTTGGTAGAAAAGGAAGCTAAAATAGTTCCTAAAGGCTTTTATCAAAAAAAGTGGATGGTCTTGGGAATGGCTGTATTTGGGATTCCTTTTGGGGTGGTTTTTGGAGCTGCTTTCGGGAATATGGCTTTTATAGGCATGGGCATTCCTTTTGGAACTTCCCAAGACGAAAAAGTCAAGGAAGAGGGAAGGCAGCTTGATGTAATGGTTAATTAATGCGTTCAAATCTACTTTTATTTGAAGCATCATTCGTCTGATTTATTACTTTTACGAAAATGAAGGTTTAATTGAAGTTGTCAGAATTTTAAATCATTCCCCTTGACCGGTTTTTTTGATACCAAAATTGATTACCTCCGTGGTGTAGGTCCCCAGAAAGCAGCTTTGATCAACAAGGAGCTCAATATTTTTACCTATGGGGAACTGATTCAGCATTATCCTTTCCGCTACGAGGACAGGACCAAGTTTTATAAAATCAGGGAAATCACCGAGGACCTGGAAAATGTACAGGTAATTGCCAAAATCCGTTCGGTAGAAACCATAGGAGATGGGAGGAGAAAAAGACTGGTAGCCCATATCTTTGATGAAACGGGTGAGATGGAACTCACCTGGTTCAAAGGCCTGCAATGGGTAGCCAAAAAACTGGTTGTGGGTGTACCTTATGTATTTTATGGTAAACCCAACCGCTATGGGCGTAAGTTCAGCATTGCCCATCCGGAAATGGAACCCCTATCCCAAGTACAGGAGGAAAAAAATTTTTTCCAACCGGTATATTCCACGACTGAGAAATTGAGGGCAAGGTATTTGGACTCCAAAGGCATCTCCAAAATCATGGAGGGTTTGGTACAGGTGGCCTATTCTCAGATTCAGGAGACGATGCCTGTGGACATATTGCAGCGCTTTAACCTGATTCCCAAGCGGGAGGCCCTCAAACAGATCCATTTTCCGGATAATCCAGAAATCCTCAAAAAGGCCAGATTCAGGTTGAAGTTTGAGGAATTCTTCTTTGTACAGCTCAGGCTGTTGAAACTCAAACTGACCCGGACTGAAAAATCCCATGGACAGGTACTCAACCAAACCGATTTGTTGACCAAATTTTATAAAAACCATTTGCCATTTAAACTTACCGAAGCCCAAAAGCGGGTGGTGAGGGAAGCCTATGCAGACATGAAATCCGGGAAGCAGATGAACCGTCTGATTCAGGGTGATGTAGGCAGCGGGAAGACCATGGTAGCCTTTATCTGTATCCTAATTGCCATCAGTTCAGGAGCTCAGGCCTGCTTGATGGCGCCAACTGAAATTTTGGCCAATCAGCATTACGAAGGGTTGAAGGAATATGCTGACCTGATGGGTTTGAATATTGCCCTGTTGACAGGGTCCACGAAGAAATCTGCCCGTAAAGTGATCCATGAAATGTTGCTGTCCGGAGACCTCCACATCATCATTGGGACGCATGCTTTGTTGGAAGATGTGGTGCAGTTCAAGAATCTGGGTTTGGCCATTGTAGATGAGCAGCACCGTTTTGGCGTAGCCCAGCGGGCCAAACTTTGGGCGAAAAATGAGCATTTTTATCCACATGTATTGGTCATGACCGCAACACCGATTCCTAGGACATTGGCCATGACTTTGTATGGAGATCTTGACATATCGGTAATAGATGAATTACCGGCAGGAAGGAAGCCTATACAGACCGTACACCGCTATGACAAGGACCGATTGAAAGTCTTTGGCTTTATGCGCAAGCAGATTCAGGAAGGCAGACAGGTGTATGTGGTTTATCCTTTGATTCAGGAATCAGAAACCATGGATCTTAAAAACCTGATAGATGGCTTTGAAAGCATCAATAGAGCATTTCCTGAATATCCTGTAAGTATTGTACATGGAGATATGAAGGCTGCGGACAAGGATTTTGAAATGCAGCGCTTTGTCAAGGGGGAAACCAAGATCATGGTGGCGACTACTGTAATTGAGGTGGGTGTAAATGTACCCAATGCGTCTGTGATGATTGTGGAAAATGCGGAGCGTTTTGGTTTGTCCCAATTGCATCAGTTGAGGGGAAGGGTAGGTCGAGGAGCGGAGCAGTCCTTTTGTATCCTGATGACCAAATATGAACTGTCCAAAGACAGCAGGATCAGGTTGGAAACCATGGTCAGAACCAACAACGGTTTTGAAATAGCTGATGTGGACTTAAAATTAAGGGGTCCGGGCGACCTGATGGGAACACAGCAGAGCGGTATTGCCGACCTGCTGATCGCTGATTTGAGCAAGGATGCTCCGATACTCACCATGGCCAGAGATGCAGCCGAACAATTATTGCAGGAGGATCCTGAACTGGACCGTCCCGAACATGCCGTGGTACTTCGGCAAATCCGGGCCCAGAAAAAGCATGAGATCAATTGGAGCAGGATTTCATAAAGAGAGCTGTTCTTGTTCTGGATTTTTGAGTTACGTTATATCCTGTAAAAGTGGTGAGTGGAAAAATATTAATATTGTCATATCGGTAAAAATAAAAATTAAATATGGCTTTTTAGGCAAATTAATTGTCTGAAGTTTTTTAAATTTGGTTAAGCACTAAATGCATTTCCTTATGCGAATGTTGAGGTTATTTTCCCTTTTCTTGATAGCTGGATTGTCCTATCTATGTGTCTCTTGCGCTCAGGCATATTTTACCCGGCCACTTCCGGTGGATGCCCAAAACAAATACAAATTTCCAGCATCTTTAAGAGGTACTTATTCATATCAGGCGGATGTGGCGGTGGGAGTTACCAAGAAAGCCTTTATTGAATTTGAGCACAAAAATTTTATCCTTGAACATGTTGATACTGTTATTTTGGACAATAGGACTGAAGCATTAATTCACAAACCTTCAGGATCATTCCAAAAAAGAGACGGGAAGTTAAATTTTTATGAGTTTTCAAAATCAAGTTTTGAACTCAATCAGGATCAATTTTTGAGAAAGGCAAGTAAGGATGTTTATGTGCTGAATGAACAGAAGGGTAGTCATTGGGAGGTTAATCCCATTGTCCGAAAGTCAGCTAGGGAAGTATATGTATTATATTTAAAAAAAGAGGACATTCCTTCTGATTTTAAGAGATTAGAAAATGGCGAAGTTGATGTATCTTGGACTAAAAAAGAAATTCTTCAAAAGATAGAAGAGGGGTTGTTCAGTCGGTATAGAACCTATTATAAAACCAACAGGATATACATCTTTGAAAGGATAGAATCTGAAACTATCAATTTGGATGACTATTAAAGGTTACGGAAATGAAAATTAACTTGATTGTAGGGCTATCAATATTTCTCCTTGTATCCTGTAGGAGTGTTTATCCCAATTTTCAGGATGTTGATTTTTTGACAGAAAAACCACAGCCTTCCTGGAGGAAAAATCTGTATACTTTTCCTAAAGAGTTACAGGGATTATGGGTGAATGAAATTAGTTATGAAAGTGAAAAACAGTTTGAAATAGACAGCACTTGGATAGGTAAAAACACATATAGACACCAAAAATATTTTGTAGGAACTACTTCTTTTGAAGAGTTTAAAAAGTCAACCGAAGAGGGTTTATCAGAAGAAGAATTATGGGAGTTATTGAGATACGTCGTGGAAAGTGAGTATCCGGGAGTTACCCTTATCATTGAAAATGAACCATTAGGACCTCATTTATTGGATAATGAAGGCAATCTAACTTTGAGAGTAAGATCCATTCAGCAATTATCCTTGAGTAAAGATGTCTTCTTAAGAAAAGTGAATAAAAATACCATAGCACTCAATTATAGACATCCTGAAGGGAGGGGCTGGAAAACAGTTTTAATTAAGGCAGAGGAGTTTAAGTGATCAAATTCTAAAATGGATCCATAATACTTTATTATTCAGCACGATAGAAGATAAGCGTTTGTTTAACAGAAGAAGTTTTCTTAATTTTAGTATATGAGATTACTAAGGATTTTTTACTTTTCTTTTATGCTGTCAATTTTTTTGACTGTAAAGTTATTTTCTCAAATCATTTCCCAATCGGAGGCCAATCAGGTGGTTTGGGATATTCGGCATGGAAAAATATTAGATTATCGTCATGAGATAGATTCAGCAAATTTACAGCCCTTACTTTTTATCTTTCCGGATTTGATCAGTGCTAAGATTTTTTGGATAGATGGTACTTCCTGGGATTATGCTTTGGTAAATTACTCTCCGATAAGCCAAGAGCTTGTGGTTAAAAAATCAGATGAGTTGCCTTTGATCACAGTGCCTTTAGACAAGGAGTTCTCTATTATTACAGTTGAAAACCGTTATTTTGAAAGTCTGAAACTGCATGATCAGGATCTTTTGTTAGAAAGAATTTGGGAGAAAAATCAGCATTCCCTATGGGTGAGTCATCAAATCAAAGCAATCTCAAATGATGGCAATAGTACTTATTACAGGGGCAGCCCAAAAATCAGATATGAACCTTACCTGGAATATTATCTAAAATCCAGCAATGATTTCAAAAAGTTGAAATCATGTGAGAAATTTTTTGATTCGGAAAAAATTATTTCAAAAAAAGAACTCAGAAAAATGAAAAAGGCAGACTGGAATCAAATTCTTACAGTTTTATATTTTCTTGAACCCTATCAATTAAAATAATCTGTGAATTTGCGCATAATCAATTGGATTGCTCATATCATTACCCTCTTCCCGGTTGCCGCTGATTCCAAAATGGCTTCCACAACACGGATATCCCTTAAGCCCTCTTCTCCCGGCACCAGCAAAGGCCTGTTTGCCATAATGGCAAGCGCATCCTGATCCATTTGGTTGGCCTGCTGCCATGGGATTTGATAAGGGAAATTGATTTCTCCTAACGGGCTTTTGCCCTTATTGCCGGCATAGGCTTGGAAAGGCGACATTTCAATAGCCCCATCTTCGCATTCAATATTCAGGAAATTGACATTTTCAAAAAAAGTAGTTTTGACCTTGCCCATCACGCCATTTGGGAATTCCAGAATTGCTTCCACCACTTCACCGAGGCCATCTTTGTAAATATCAGGTCTTTCTGCATATACTTTTGCATATTCCACGGCAATAGGTTCCATGTTGGCGCCCAATCTTGCACCTTGGATTGCATACACGCCCATATCATAGATTACGCCTCCGCCCATTTCTCTTTTCTGCTTCCAATGGTCTGTACGGTTTTCCCTATATCCAGCGGCACAGTATACTCCGATTACTTTCCCAAGTTTTTCATTTTTAACAATCTCCTGGAATTCCTGTGTATTAGGCTCATGTTGACAACGGTAACCTATGGCCAGACTGACATTATTTTCCTTACAGGCATCGATCATGGCCTGACATTCTTCAACGGTGACAGCCATTGGTTTTTCACACCAAACATGCTTTCCAGCTTTGGCAGCACGGATGGTATATTCCATGTGCATGGAAGGAGGCAACACCACATAGACCACGTCAATATCCGGATTATCCGCTATTTTGTCGAAGTTCTGGTAATTGTAAATATTCTTCTCCGGAATATTGTATTTCTTTTTCCAGTCCTGAGCCTTGGCAGGTGTTCCGGTAACAATACCTGCCAGGTAACAGTGTTGGGTTTGTTGAAGGGCAGGAGCCAAAAGATCAGTACTGTAGTATCCAAGCCCTACCAATGCTACTCCCAATTTGTCTTTTTCTGTTTTTTTATCGCAACCCAAAAGAGCTAAAGGGGATAATAGGCCGATTCCTGTGCCAAGTGTAAGGGTTTTTAGGGTATCTCTTCTGTTCATTTTTTTAAGGAAAAAGGGTGGTTGTGCCGTTGCAGATCCGATGATTACAGTATCAATTTAAGCTTTTTTAACTGGGCCTTCAAAAAAAAATGGTTAAATTGGAGGAATACCTTTTGTTTTACTTCTGCCAACCGCCTTGCATGAAAAAATTATTGCTCCTGATTTTATGCTCAATTCCCTTACTTTCCTTAGCCCAAAATCATACCCAACCATACCTTAACCTAGAAGAAGCCAAGCGTATTGTAGATGCTGCTGAAGAAAGGGCATTACAAGACAACTGGAATGTAGTGATTGCCATTTTGGATGGCGGAGGTCATTTGATCTACCTGAGGAAGATGGACGGTACCCAAATCGGAAGCGTTGAAGTAGCACAGGCCAAAGCCAAATCTGCCGTTTTTTTTAAGCGTCCTACCAAAGTTTTTGAGGACTTGGTCAATGCTGGAAATACCAGGATTCTTTCACTTCCCAATGCTGTGGCCGTAGAAGGCGGTATTCCGATATTTAAGGACGGAGTTTGTATCGGTGCCATTGGGGTTTCGGGCGTCACCTCTGCCCAAGATGCCATCATTGCTGAGGCTGGGCTAAAAGCTTTATAACTAAGTCACCTGTCAACACATAACCTGTCGAAGCCGATTTTGATTGGCTTAGATTTATAATTAATTGTCAAATTTCCCTTTTTATTTCATGAGTAAAGAAAAATTAACCTTTGAACAAATTCTCAGTTTAGACCTTCCTAATATTATCCTATATGCCGCACCAATCATGATCGGTTTGGTTGCCTTGGAATGGTATTTATCATACAGGCACAAAAAAGACTACTATGATAATAAAGATACCATTGCTGCGACCGTTATCGGCTTGGTAAATGTTGCCATGAGCGCAGGACTGAAAGTGGCCACATTTGGTATTATTCTGTTTTTTTATAACATGGTTCCCTGGACTATCCCCAATACTTGGTGGTCTTTCATTTTATGTCTGCTATGGTTGGATTTTTGGAGGTATTGGGCGCATAGAATAGCGCATGAAAACAGGTTTTGGTGGGCTACCCATGTTACGCACCATAATTCTGAAAAATACAATTGGTCGGTATCATTCCGCTTGAGTTGGACACAGCATATCAAAATCATTTTCTTTATCCCTGTGGCATTAGCGGGCTTTCATCCCGTGATGTTTTTTATAGTTCACCAAATTGCAGTCTTGTACCAGTTTTGGATCCATACCGAATACATTCATAAACTTCCCAAGCCGATTGAGTATATATTTACTACGCCATCCCATCATCGCGTTCACCATGCTTCCAACGAAAAGTATTTGGATAAAAACTATGGTTCAACCTTTATTATATGGGACAGGATGTTCGGAACATTTATGCATGAGGAAGAAAGGCCGGCGTATGGTTTGACCAAGCAGGTGAATTCCTATAACCCGATTACTTTGAATTTTCACGAATGGACGGATATTTTCCGTGATGTGAAGAATTCCAAGTCACTAAAGGAAGCCTACGCGATGGTGTTTTCCAGGCCAAGTGAGCTCGAAAAAGTTAAGGCTAAGTTTAAAGAAGATGAACAGGTAAAAGTATAAATTAACCGAGAATCAACGAAAGCTTATGATGAGAAGAGGCTACATCATTATCATTTTTCTTTTTCTTGGGTTTTCATGTATCTCTAAAAAGGCCCTTGTGTCCCAAGAAGGCTATGTGGAGGTTAATGGGGGTAGAATCTGGTATGAAGTCTATGGTTCAGGTACCAAACCTCCTGTTCTCTTGCTTCATGGAGGGCCAGGAGGAACCAGCTTTGGCTTTGAGCCTTTGAAGGAATTGGGATATGATGGGCCCATTATTTTTTGGGATCAATTGGGGTCTGGAAGGTCAAGTGCCTTGACGGATACCACTTTGATGACTATTGAGAATTATGTAGATCAGGTGGAGCGGCTTCGTGAACATCTAAAATTGGAAGATTTTGTGCTTTATGGACACTCCTGGGGCACCATGTTGGGAATGGATTATTACCTGAGTTATCCGGATGAAGTTAAAGCCATCATTTTCAGCAGCCCTCTTTTCAGTACAGATAGCTGGATTGCGGATGCAGATACGCTGATTGCCACTTTGCCGGATTCTATCCAACACATCATCCGACACCATGAGTCCATGGGGACCTATGAGGACCCGGAATATCAGGAGGCCACCAAATTGTATTACAGCCTATATGTAACCCGTAAGGAAAGACCGAGGGTGGATAGAAGCCACCTCAACCTGGTTTCCGGATCCAATGTCTATCTATATATGTGGGGGCCCAGTGAATTTACGTCAACGGGAACCTTGAGAAATTATGACCGGCTTGAATACTTGCCTACAATCAAAGTACCTGTTTTGATGATGACAGGTGAATATGATGAAGCTAGACCAAGTACAGTCCGACATTATGCCTCTATGGTTCCCAATGCCAAATTCGAAGTTATCCCTGATGCTGCCCATAGTACCCTGAATGACAATAAAAAAGCTACTTTGAAGGTGGTTAGGGAGTTTTTGGAATTGTTAAAAATGTGAGAAATCAGTTTTAAAAATATGAGTAAGAAAGGGAAAAATCAGGCAGAATTCGTAAAGTGGTTTGGTCCACTATTAAATGCTTTAAGGGAGCTTGGTGGATCTGGAAAACCAAGAGAAGTATCAGAAAAAATTTCCGATGAAAAACTAATTGAAATGTTCAAAAAAGTGGAATTAGGTGTAAAACCCAAAACGGTTTATGAGGTAGATCTGGCATTTTTTGAACCCTACGTGAAATGATTTAATGTTTTGGAATTTATTGACTTTTGTAAATTGGCCTAATCGATTAGCGTAATTAACAAAAAATGGGGTATTGCTACCCCATTCTAAAATCCGCTGCATTAAATCCGATTATTTATTATTCCCATAAAACCGGTCATGGAACTTGTACCGGGCATCGTTTTGGGCTTTGATCTCTTTGGATGCTGTATCAATTACCATCACAGGGGGGTTTTCCTCATTGGCAGTAGCTTTTGACCATTCCGGAAGTCCTTCACCATTTGGATTGTGTGTTTTGATAAAGTTGGCGAAGTACTTGAACATGGTTTCAGAAGCCTTATAATCATCTGCTGTCCAAGCAAATTCTTTGATGCGATCAAGATTACCCATGGCATATTCAATCTCGGCAGCATGTGGCGCTCCCAAGTCTTTTGGTCTTGGAGGTGTATTTTCTGTTCTTCGGGAGGTACCGCCAGCAAGGCCGGTTTCTAGGCTTTGGTCAACCAAAGGTGGTCTCAATTTGGCATATAAGTAGCGATATACTGGCTGATCTGAATTTTTGCGGTGGAGGTCAAACCACTTCCAGGTGCTGTAGGAAATAAACCTATCACCAGCCAGATCCATCGCAGAATAAGCGACCTGCTCGTCTGTTTCATGGGCATATAACTTCAATACCTCTTCAAAATCATTTGGATAGGCCTGTTTTACCTTGGTGATAAAGTTTTCTTTGGTATACGGCAGACCCTGCATAAAGGCCATGCCTGGATTTTCCTGGGTATTCCAACCTAACAGCAAAGGAACTTGCGCCTGTTCTTTGGCATTGAAAATATCAGTTAGAGATTTTGGTATCAAATATCCATCCTGCACCACAGGGAAACCAAATCTTCCAGACTCATTATACATTTCATAGAGATCACGTGTAGGAAGTTTTCTGGCTTCTACGATACTTTTGATGCCAAACTTTTCCAAAAATTCCACACCTACTTGTTCCGCCTCTTTCAAGGGTGTCGGTGCAAGGGCAGTAATACCGGCTCCACTTTCACCTATAGCAGCGGCGATGAGGTTTTTGGAGAGTGGAGAAGCCATCTGATAGCTGACGGAAATAGAACCAGCAGATTCTCCGGCGATGGTTACTTTTTTAGGATCTCCACCAAAAGCTGCGATGTTTTCCTGCACCCATTGAAGAGCAAGGGTTTGGTCCAAAAGCCCGTAATTTCCTGAAGCTTTGTAAGGTGCCTCAGCACTCAATTCAGGATGGGCCAGGAAACCGAATATTCCCAATCTATAATTGATGGTCACTACGACAATTCCTTCTTTCGCCATGTTTTCACCATCATAGCGTGGTTCTGAACCATCTCCTGCTACAAATCCTCCACCAAAGAAATAAACTAGAACAGGTAGATTTTCGGTGTTTCTGGAAGCAGGGGTCCAAACGTTCAGGTAAAGACAATCTTCGCTGACGCCATTGGAGCGTGAGTTCATGTCGCCAAAAACTAATCTTTGAATCGGTCTTGGTCCAAATTCCTTCGTTTCTTTGACTCCAGACCAGTTGTCTACAGCTTGTGGTGCTTTCCACCTCAGTTCTCCAATCGGTGGCTTGGCAAAAGGAATTCCGAAATATTTTTGGATGCCGGTTTTGGTATCGTACAAACCTTCTATCGTCCCGTTTTTGATTTTGGTCTGAACAGGAAAACCATCTCTGCCCTGAGCAAGGGCAATGGTACAAGAGAAAAGGAAAAGTCCTAAATAAAGAAAGGCTTTGGTCATAGAGATAAGAGTTTAAGATGTCATTGTGTGATATATACACAATGATAAGAGAATTTATTCTCATTTTCAAATAAAGAAAAGGCAGTCTTCCGACCACCTTTTAATATTAGGAGTAATTTGTCAATGCCTTTCAGGAGCTAATCCGATCTTTTCGGGAGATCGCCATAGGGCTGAAAGCAGGAGCTCACGCATAAAAAGGAACTCTTTCGGAATTTTATCATAGGCTTGCTCAAACAGCTCAGAGTGTTCAAGCAGTTCTTTTTTCCAAGGTTCCCGCTCGATGACCATGATGCTGTCAAAATCTTCTTTGCTGAAGTCTTCCAATCCGTTCCAGTCCATATCCTTGTATCTAGGTCTCCAACCTATTGGGCATTCTACTGCAGAAATCCGTCCTTTACAACGACCAATGATCCATTTGAGCACACGCATGTTTTCCCCAAAACCTGGCCAGATAAAATTACCGTCCTTGTCTTTTCGGAACCAGTTGACCCCGAATATTCTTGGGGCATTTTGGAGGTCACGACCAAATTGCAGCCAATGGTTGAAATAATCTCCCATATGGTAGCCCATGAAAGGCAACATGGCAAATGGGTCTCTTCTTACTTTACCTACTTCTCCAAAAGCAGCCGCTGTCATTTCCGAACCCATTGTTGCAGCCATGTACACCCCAAAACTCCAATTGAATGCCTGATAAACCAAAGGAACGGCGGTACTCCTACGGCCTCCAAAGATGAAAGCCGTAATGGGTACGCCTTCGGGGTTTTCCCATTCGGAATCAATAACAGGATTTTGGTAAGCAGGCGCAGTAAACCTCGAGTTGGGATGGGCGGCAGGTTTGCCACAGTTTTTGTCATATGGTTTGCCGTGCCAGTCAGTAAGTCCATCCGGCACTTCTTTGGTCATGCCTTCCCACCAGACATCTCCATCCTTGGTGATGGCGACATTGGTAAAAATCGTATTGGCTTTGATGCTTTCCATGGCACTGGAATTGGTTTTGGAATTCGTTCCAGGTGCTACACCAAAATAACCGGCTTCGGGATTGATCGCATATAGTTTACCATCTTTGCCCTTATGGATCCAAGCAATGTCATCGCCAATGGTGGTGATTTTCCAGCCTTCCAGTTTTTCGGGTGGGACCATCATAGCAAAATTGGTTTTGCCACAAGCGCTTGGGAAAGCTGCCGCCACATAGCTTTTTTCCTGCTGTGGACTTTCCACACCCATGATCAGCATATGTTCTGCCAACCAGCCCTCGTCTCTTGCCATAGCCGAGGCAATTCTTAGCGCAAAGCATTTTTTCCCCAAAAGCGCATTGCCTCCATATCCACTACCGTAAGAAATAATCAGTTTTTCTTCGGGGAAATGGGAAATATATTTTACACTTGGGTTGCATGGCCACTTGACATCATCCTGGTCTTTTTCTAGAGGAGCACCTAAGGTGTGGATACATTTTACAAAATTCTCGTCAATATACCCCATTACCGATTTGCCCATTCTGGTCATGATACGCATGTTGATGACGACATATTCACTATCTGTGACCTGTACGCCATACCTGGAAAGCGGTGAACCTACCGGACCCATACAAAAAGGAATGATATACATGTTTCGTCCTTTCATACTGCCTTTGGTCAGGTCATCAAGAATGGTTTTCATCTCATCAGGAGCCATCTAGTTGTTGGTTGGTCCTGCATCTTCTTTCCTCTTGCTGCAGATAAAAGTTCGGTCTTCCACTCTAGCGACGTCACTGGGATCTGAAAAGCAGGCAAAACTATTGGGGCGCTTTTCAGGATTCAATTTGATAAAAGTGCCTTTTTCTACCAATAACGCGCAAAGTCGGTCATACTCTTCCTGTGATCCGTCGCACCAGTGAATAGTGTCAGGTTTGAAATGGGCGGTCATACTTTCAACCCAAGTCTTCAATACAGTTTTGATATTGGCTATCATACTCTTTATTAATTTGGTTAAAAATGAAATTATCAGCGTTTAGCTTTTATTCCAGGTAAGAAAAAAATCCAATACAGTTGGGAGAATCCACTGCTTTTTTCTGTGAGCTGGAAGCAATAGCTCAATTTATTCATTTTCCAATAAAAAATAGTGTTTGACCGCTTGATTATTGCCAATTCATTACATGATTTATATCACTAATATGCATATCATCTAAATTGAAAATTTTAGCTTTTCCATGAAAAAGCATCAAGCCTAAGGTTTGAGGGTTTTTCGAGCAATTTTTTGGCAATAGCTTCACCCAAACCAGCGGAGTGTTTAAACCCATGCCCGCTGCAGGCTGAAGCAATCAGCACTTCAGGGAAGTCAGGCATTTCGTCCACCACAAAATAGGCATCAGGCGTCACGGTATAAATGCAGACTTTTGACTGAGAAACTTCCTTTTTCAAACCGCTGAATCTTCCTGCGATTTTTTCTTCGAGGAAATGCTGTTGTTCTTCCAGACTGACCACTCGGGAAAGGGTATCGGGATGGTGTCTTTCCACAAAGGATTCGGAGGCCATCTTGACTGTTTGCCCGTCCAATGAAGGAAAACCATAAATAAAATCTTCTGCTCCTTCGCCAAACCCCCACATGTAGACGGGCGTTTTTCCCAACGCATAGGCGTGTTTTTTTACCGGTAGCCAGTGCAAAACCTGTCGGCAGATTTTAAAATGAGACTTTTCCTGCGGGGGTAAAAAATCCTTGACCCAAGGTCCAGCGCTGATGATCGCCCTTCCTGCTTCAAATTCTCCCTGATTGGTTTTGATCAGCACTCCACCACTTTGGAGAGGGGCTATTCCAAGCACCTTGGTGTGGGTTTTGATCATCGCTCCATTGTTTTCGGCCAGTTGAAGTTGGGCGGAAATGGCCAATTCAGGTCGCAAAAATCCCGCACTCGGTTCGTAATAGACAGTTCCGCTTTCTTCCAGGTTGAATTCTGAGAACCTTTTTTTGAGTTCAATTGAATCAAAAACCTCATGGTCTATTCCTGCCTCCTGTGCAAAATTCACTGTTCTTTTGAAGAAGCCCTCCGATCCATGTTTGGACCAGCTTTTTCCTCCCGAGTCGAACAAAAGACCTCCGGTGGTGGTCATGATTTCCTTTCCGGTAAGGGTTTCAATTTCTTTCCATATCTCATGGGAGCGCATGACTACAGGCGTGAAGTCCATCCCTTCGCCAACGGCCAATCGGGTAATACGCGTTTCCCCGTGTGAGGAGCCCATGGTATGCGGAGGAGCAAACTGATCGATCCCGAGTATATTTTTACCTGATTTGCTCAGCTGCCATAAGGTGGAGGCACCCAAAGCACCCAATCCAATAACAGCAATATCGAAAACGTTTCTATTCATAGGATGTGCCAGTATGCTGGATTTTTACTTATTCTAATGTGATAGATAGAGCACAGATAACACGGATTGAGCAGATGCTTGCAGAATTTTAGTGTATGTTTTTATAAATAAGTACATCCTTTAATCTGCGACAAACCAAATGACTCGTGCGTATTCTGCGCTCGTGGCATGAATACCGTTGTGAACGTTGCGAGAAACCTTCAGTCTTTTTTTAATGGATACATTTATCCATACCTCAATTTATCTGCGGCTTTCAGCCTCATTCGATAGGGGTCGCAGAGGATGCTCTATTGCAATGGATTTCGCCCATTGTTAGGTTATCTGGACCTATTAGGCCCTTCAGGCCTATTCCGAAATCCCACTTAATGAACGCCTTCATGTCCAAAACTTCTCAATGGTTTAAAATTCCGAAATCTACCTTTCGACTTTCCCTTTCAAAACCTCCCTTCACCTCGGTCCTTCAGACCTCCTTTTTTCTTGGTTTACCGTTCTCCCCAGGGTTTCACCCTGGGCTATAACAGTGCGGCCCTTCAGGCCTATTCCGAAATCCCGCTTTCGACTTCCTCTCTATTTAATTCCTCATTATTCATTCAAAATTCTTCATTCATCCCCTCCTATTCCGTCCAAGTTTTACCAACCTCACTGTAGTCAATGCACCCTTTGAAAGGTCCGGGAATCGGATCGTAGGCCAGGTATTCTGTCCCTATTTTTTCAGAGTGAAAATAGCCCAACAAAGCCAGTTCTTTCATCATGCGGTAAAAAGGGAATTCATCTCCGTCAGCAAAATTATAAGCCCAAAGTGCACCAGGAAGCGCCTCTGATTTTTCTTCAAAATCCCTGATTACTTCGTCTTTTTTGCTGTCTTCAAGTTTGACAAAATCTTTGCCCTGCATGGATTTGGCAGAAGAATTGAAAGCGTCAAGTCCAGCGGCAAAGCCTTTTTGGATTTTTTCAGGGAAGGCGGAGGCCAGTATTTTATCGATAAACTCATCTGTGCCAACATCTATTGCTCCCGGACTTTCTGTTCGTGGCAATATCCTGTCCAACAGTGCGGAGAGGATTTTAGCCTGATCTTCATTGAGAATTTGTGGTGTCCAGGAAAGCTTTTCTCCAGTTCCACAGGATTGCATCAGCGTAGCTACCGTCGAACCGGTAATGGCATATCCCAATATCATGGCAGTACCTTTTAAGGCATCTCTTCTGTTCATGGTCGTTCAGGTTTAAAGGTTGTTACGGTTCATTTCTTTCATGGCATGATCCACCGCACGGGCAGTTAGGGCCATGTAGGTAATAGAAGGATTTTGTGTACCGGAGGATGTCATACAGGCACCATCTGTCACAAACACATTGGGAACGCTATGTACCTGGTTGAAGTCATTCAATACAGAGGTTTTAGGATCCCGGCCCATTCTGGCAGTTCCCATTTCATGTACACCAATACCCAAAGCACCGCCATTATCATAGGTATGCACATTTTTAAGTCCTGCTGCTTCCAGCATTTCGGCCGCATCTTCTTTGATAAACTTCCTCATAGTGATTTCATTTTCCTTGTAACTGGCATCGAAAACAATCTTAGGAATGCCCCATTCATCCAACTGCTGATGGTCTAAGTACATTTTATTGTCATGATGTGGGAGAACTTCCCCGAAGCCTGTGATGCCAAAGGACCAGTCTCCTGCCTGCATCAGACCGTCTTTAAAGTCTCCCCCAAATTCTTTGCTATTGGCACCTCTGCCCCAATTGGACCTGCTAGCACTTCCCTGATAACCATAGCCACGAAGGAATTCAGAAGTTTTGGTCTGTTCATTGATATTGCGGAACCTAGGAATATAGATGCCGTTTGGCCGTCGTCCTTTGTAATATTGATCTTCAAGGCCTTCAAAAGTTCCTCTCGCGCCCAGTCGGTAATGGTGGTCCATGATATTGTGTCCGAGTTCTCCAGAATCATTGCCCAGCCCATTGGGGAATCGGTCAGATGTGGAATTGAGCATGATTGCTGCAGTTGCCGGAGCGGATGCGTTTAGGAAAATGATACGGGCATAATATTCGATCATTTCCTTGCTTTCCCTGTCCACCACCCTTACTCCTGTTGCCTTTCCGCTTTGGGAATCATAGATGACAGAATGAACCATGGAGTTTGGTCTAAGGGTCAGGTTGCCTGTTTTGGCAGCATCGGGAAGCGCTACCGATACGGAACTGTAATATGCTCCATAAGGACAACCTCGATGACATCGGTTTCGGGATTGACAAGCACCACGTCCGTTGTGCTCCACAGTAAGGTTAGCTACCCGTCCAATCGTCATATAACGGAAAGGGAATTTAGCCTCGATTTCTTTTTTGATGTGTTTTTCCAGACAGTTCATCTCCATAGGTGGGAGAAACTGTCCGTCAGGCAGATGAGAAAGTCCCAATTTTTCACCGGAAACACCCACATAACGCTCCGCATAATCATACCAGGGAGCAATGTCCTTGTAGCGGATAGGCCAGTCTATGCCTATGCCTTCCTTGGCATTGGCTTCAAAATCCAAATCTGAAAAACGGTAACACTGCCTTCCCCAAAGTAGCGAACGGCCACCTGTGACATCGGCACGAATCCAGTCAAATTGCTGTTTTTCTATGTATGGATCAGCTTTGTCATGATGATAAAAATGTTTGTTGTCTTCATTGATAAAGCCTGAACGCGTCTGAACAAAGTAATCTTCGCGTTCACTTTGGGTCAATTTTCCTCTGTTGGTAAAATCCCAGGGATCCATATTCATGGTTGGGTAATCCTGAAGGTGGGTGACGAGACGTCCTCTTTCCAGAACGAGCGTTTTGAGGCCTTTTTGGCAGAGTTCTTTGGCGGCAAATCCACCAGAAATCCCCGAACCGACCACAATGGCATCGTAGGTATTATCTGCCATTGCTTTGATGTTGAGGTTACTCATATGATTGGGTTTAATAAGGTTAATCGATGATTTTTAGAGATTTAAAAGCTAGCGAAAAAAGCATTTGAAAAAAAGTAAAAATTCAGGAACGGCCTAATAAAAACAAAGTACGGTTTGAAAATCGGAGAATTAAATTTTATAAAAAATGAGCATGATCAAGAAGGAATATAATTCTTGGGAAAAATTCATCAATTCAGCATACACTTCAGAGAGAACAGATGACCTTAAGGCTTCCAGGTGACTACCCCCACCATAGAATCTGCAGTGCCGTAATAGAGATACCAAGTTCCTTCATAATACACCAACCCTTCCACAAAGGTGGTTCCATCTACATATTGTCCTGATTTCTCAAATGGCAACTCGGGTTTGAGAAAAGGTTCATCGGTGCGGTCAAGGAGTTTCCAGGGTTCTTCTTTGCTGAACAAAGCCTGTCCTGCGGCATAGAGGCGGTTGCCCAATGTTTTGACGCCAATGTGCTGCTGATTGCCCGCATTATACAATACCACGATACCGTCTTCCGTAAGCAAAGGTGGAGGTCCTGCTTCTATTAGCCAAGAGTCAAAAAAACCTGGTCTTGGGCTTAACACAGGAGCAAGATTCCCATCGATGGTTTCTACAGGGTCCCAGTGGATAAGGTCGTCGGAGCTGGCCAGCCAAATATGGGGCACGCCGAAATACATCCAGTACTTGCCATGTAGCTTAGCTGCCACCAGTTTTCCCTCTTTGAGTTCGGTCAGAATAGCGCCTGATTTGGTTTCCTGATTATGGTATTTCCCATTTTTAAAATCTTTGAATATAGGCCCATGCTTTTGCCAGTTTTTCAGGTCTTTGGAAGTGGCTACGGCTAATCGGGGATATTCCCTATTCCATTGGGTATAGGTTAGGACATAGCGTCCATCAGAGGTTTGTACAATCCTCGGATCTTCTGTTCCACCAGTCCACTCAAATTCTTTTTGGTTGTCATGATCTGGGAAAAAAACAGGTTTGGGAAGACGATGATAGGTTTTCCCATCTTCCGAAATGGCCAAGCCCAATCGGGAGGCATGCCCTCCGATTTCCTTTTCACCCAGTTTTTCTTCCGCTCGGTACAACACATGAATTTTTCCGTCTTTGACAATGGCCGCCGGATTGAAAGTGGCCATAGATTCCCAAAAAACAGTTCTTTCGCTCATGGGGTCTTTCCATGATGTTAGGTCCATTGGGGAAATTATAGGCTGTGCATTTTTATCCCTTTCGAAGGGGCCAAGCATCCAAGGTTTTACCTGAGCGAAACTGGGAATGCAAATGATTAGGAAGATTACGATTAGAAGTCTATTCATTTGTCTTTATTTTCTTTGAAAATCATCAAAACCTCACCACAGAGATCATTTCCGCTACGCAAACGGGTTTGGTGGCGTTGTCCGATTCCATTTCTGCATGGATAAAAAGCTTGATGCTGCCGTCAGGATTTTCCTCGATTTTAGCAATGCTGGCCTGTAGCCTTAGCTGATCTCCGGAGTACACCGGTGCCGGAAATCGCACACTGTTGGCCCCATAGTTCAGGGCCATTTGCACGCCTTCCAATGGTAGGATATCGTACAGTAATTTCGGAATCAGGGAAAGCGTCAAATAGCCATGGGCAAGGTTTTTTCCACCCGGAATCAGTGCCTTGGCCTTTTCGGTATCTACATGGATCCATTGGAAGTCCTCTGTGGTCTCTGCAAATTTTTGAATGACTTCTTGACTGACCCTGGTCCACAGACTTGGTCCCAAACGCTTCCCTACAAAGGCCTTCAAATCCCCCACTGACCTAAACACTACTTTTCCACCTTCACCTTCCTTTTGAAATCCGCCTTCCGAAATCCCACTTTCTTGATCCTGCCTGTCCGGCAAGTAGGTCTTGGTTCTTGATTCTTGGTACTTTTTACCCTCTAATCTCTCGTCTCTCGCTTCTAGCTTCTCCTTCACCACTACTACAGCTTTCCCCACCACCTTCCTCTCCATCATGTCCTTCAAGGCCTGCGGAGCTTGTTCCAGACTGTAAGTTTTAAAAATGTGCTGGCTGATTTTTCCCGCATGGATCATGCCTACCAGTTCCATGAGGTTTTGCTGGTTTTTCTGGGGTTCCTCAGAAGAAAAGCGGCCCCAGAACACCCCCATCACCGCACAACCTTTCAGTAAGGCCAGATTGAAGGGCAGCTTGGGAATTTCCCCAGCAGCAAAACCCACCACCAGGTAACGTCCTTTCCAAGCCATGCTTCTCAGGGCAGGTTCGGCAAATTTGTCACCCACTACATCCAGGACCACATCCACGCCTTTGCCAGCAGTGATTTCTTTGATTTTATCTTTGAGGTCTTCTGTTTCATAATTGATCAGGTAATCAGCACCCTTCTCTTGGCAGACGGCCAGTTTTTCGGAAGTGGAGGCTGCTGCGATCACCTTGGCGCCCATCACTTTTCCAAGCTCTGTAGCTGCAAGGCCCACGCCACCAGAAGCACCAAGCACTAAGAGGGTTTCCCCCGCTTTGAGTTCTGCTCGGTCTTTCAGGGCATGGTAGGCTGTACCAAAAGTGTAAAGGGTGGAAGCAGCGGTGATGTCATCCATAAAAGGAGGGATGGGGAATACCCTATCTGCTGATACTTTCACCTTTTCAGCAAATCCTCCCCAACCACAGAGTGCCAAAACCCGTTGTCCTATTTGGAGGTGCTTCACTCCATGGCCGACAGAGGCAATCACCCCGGCCACTTCGCCACCTGGAGAGAAAGGGAGTTCGGGCTTAAACTGGTACTTGTTCTGAATGATCAGCACATCAGGGAAATTGACGGCACAGGCCGCCACTTCTATGAGTACTTCCTTTTCCCCAAGAGCAGGATCTTCGGTTTCGGTATATTTCAGGAGTTCAGGGCCTCCATATTCAGTACAAAGAATGGCTTTCATGGATAAAAGTTTTCGGTAAAATAGGCAATTCTTGAGATATAACGTAATTTTGACCAAATCTTAAACTAACAGAATCAACCCATATATGTCAGTAAAACAATATATTCAGGACAATCAGGAAAAATTCCTGAACGAACTTTTTGACCTGTTACGCATTCCTTCTGTGAGTGCGGACCCCAAATTCAAAAACGATGTTTTTGCTGCTGCGGATTTTATCAAGGAGAGCTTGGAAAAGGCCGGTGCAGATAAAGTGGAGCTTTGCCAGACCGCAGGTTACCCAATCGTCTATGGAGAAAAAATCATTGACCCATCCCTTCCTACTGTCCTTGTGTACGGACATTATGATGTGCAGCCTGCCGATCCTTACGAGCTTTGGGATTCCCCACCATTTGAGCCGGTGATCAAAAAGACCCCAAGACATCCTGAAGGTGCCATTTTTGCCCGTGGTTCTGCTGATGACAAGGGACAGTTTTACATGCATGTGAAGGCTTTCGAAGCCATGATGGCCGAGAATGCCATGCCGTGCAATGTGAAGTTTATGATTGAGGGTGAAGAGGAAGTGGGTTCCGCGAACCTGGACATCTTTGTAAAAGAAAACAAGGAAAAACTGAAAGCCGATGTGGTGGTGGTTTCCGATACGCACATGATCTCTTTGGAGCATCCATCTGTGACCGTAGGTCTAAGAGGATTGGCCTATATGGAAGTAGAAGTGACGGGACCAAATAGAGACCTGCATTCCGGTACCTACGGTGGGGCCGTGGCCAATCCGATCAATATCCTTTGCAAGATGATTGCCTCATTGCAGGATGAAAACAACCATATCACCATTCCGGGATTCTATGATAAAGTAGAAGAATACTCTAAGGAATACAGGGATAATTTGAATAAAGCGCCATTTGATCTGGATGCTTACAAAAAAGAACTGGACATTGCTGATGTCCATGGAGAAGCTGGCTACAGCACCATCGAGCGTGTCGGCATCCGACCAACTTTGGATGTCAACGGTATCTGGGGTGGTTATACCGGGGAAGGGGCAAAGACCGTATTGCCTTCCAAGGCCTATGCTAAAATCTCCATGAGGTTGGTGCCTAATCAGAACCACAAGGAGATTGCCAAGCTTTTTGAAGACCACTTCAAGGCCATCGCACCCAAATCAGTGAAAGTAAAAGTAACGCCTCATCATGGGGGTGCAGCAGCAGTGGTATCTACCGAAACTCCAGGATATAGGGCAGCAGACCTGGCCATTCAGGAAGCCTTTGGCAAAAAAGCCATCCCTACCAGAGAGGGCGGTTCCATCCCTATCTGTGCCCTGTTCCAGCAGGAATTGGGTCTGGATCCGATTTTGTTAGGTTTTGGCCTCGACTCGGATGCGCTCCATTCACCTAATGAGCATTATGGGGTGAAGAACTACCTGATGGGCATTGAGACGATCGCTTTGTTCTTTAAGCATTTCAAAGAACAAGGAAATTCATAAAATTTGAGCACCAAGGTGGGGAAAGGTAAACTTTGTTTCTACCTTGGTGTTTTTCTTTGGTAACCCAAGTTACTGAACTATTTTCCCATAACTCCCATTATTACAGATCAGTCAAGCATCACACCGAAATGTCAAAATACATCAAGATCAGTGTAGTTTTATTCCTACTTCTATTCTTTGGAGGATCCTCTTTTGCACAAATCATTGCACCGCCGAAATGGAGCATTCAGTTGTCTGAAAAAGATCCCAAAGTGGGAGATGAAGT
Organism: Fontibacter flavus; assembly: GCF_042432905.1. Lineage (NCBI taxonomy): Bacteria > Pseudomonadati > Bacteroidota > Cytophagia > Cytophagales > Cyclobacteriaceae > Fontibacter > Fontibacter flavus. The sequence goes on from NZ_JBHLWI010000044.1 coordinate 40,890, forward strand.
GAAAATCATTTTTAAAGCCCAGGTGCCGAAGGATTGGTACATCTACTCCAATGATTTTGATCCGGATCTTGGGCCAATGCTGACGGAGTTAGAGCTCAAGCAATCTGAAGGTTTTACGCTTGTAGGCGGATTGAAAGCCATCAATCCAAGGAAAAAGTATGATGAAATCTGGGAAGGGGAAGTGACCTATTTCGTGGGGACGGGAACCTTTGAGCAAAGCATCAAAATTACAGGTGAAAATATCAAAGCGGTTGGTTTTGTTGGCTATCAAATGTGTACTGATGTGACCGGCCAATGTATCCCGTTTGAAGAAGATTTTACTTTAACTGCCAAAGCAAGTCCTTCAGCGGCCGGAGCTGCTGTCCAACCTGAAGCGCAGGAAGAAACAGTCGTGGAGGATCAAACAGAAGAGGCAGCGGAAACCGTTGAGCAAATTGTAATGGAGGAAGGTGAGCAGGAAAGGTCATTTATCAATCTTGAAGAAGACGAGGAACAGGGTGGCCTGTTGGCCTTTATGGTGATTGCTTTTCTTGCAGGTCTGGCAGCTTTGTTGACGCCTTGTGTGTTCCCAATGATTCCGATGACGGTTACATTCTTTACAGGCAGATCTAAGTCTAGGATCAGCGGGATAAGAAATGCCTTTATTTATGGGTTTTCTATTATAGCTATCTATACCATTGCCGGGACGGCTGTTGCTGCCATTCAGGGGCCTGAATTTGCCAATTGGCTCTCTACGCACTGGATTCCCAATGTATTTTTCTTCCTGATCTTTATCTTCTTTGCCTTTGCGTTCTTGGGTATGTTTGAACTGACCCTGCCAAGTGGCTTGGTAAATAAAATGGATGCCAAGGCAGACAAAGGGGGCATGACAGGAATTTTCTTCATGGCCTTCACTTTGGTTTTGGTGTCATTTTCCTGTACGGGTCCTATTGTAGGATCGATTCTGATCAGTTCGGCTGGTGGTGCATTATTGAAACCGATATTGGGCATGTTTGCCTTTTCTTTGGCATTTGCTATTCCTTTTACCCTTTTTGCTATTTTCCCGGAATGGCTGAATTCACTTCCAAAGTCCGGAGGCTGGCTGAATTCTGTGAAAGTGGTTTTGGGTTTTCTTGAACTGGCATTGGCCTTCAAATTCCTATCGGTAGCTGATCAGGTTTACCATTGGGGTTTGTTGGACAGGGATATTTATATCGCCATTTGGGTGGTGATTTTTACGCTGCTCGGTTTCTACTTATTGGGTAAAATCAGGTTGCCTCATGATTCACCTATGCAGCATATCGGTGTGCCAAGGTTGATGTTGGCCATTACCACATTTGTATTTGTAGTGTATTTGATTCCTGGATTGTGGGGTGCGCCATTAAAATCTTTGAGTGGTTACCTACCTCCTATGGCGACGCATGATTTCAATATTTTTGAAAACAGGTATTCTGCAGCATCTCCTGATAACCAATTGGATGATGTTCCGAAATATGCCGATTTCCTGCATTTTCCTCACGGGATTCAAGGATACTTCGATTATGATCAGGCCTTGGCTGCAGCCAAGAGAACTGGCAAGCCCTTATTTATTGATTTCACAGGACATGGTTGTGTTAACTGTAGAGAAATGGAAGCAAGAGTTTGGTCGGATTCACAGGTCTTGCAGCGCTTGAAAGAAGACTTTGTGATGGTGGCCCTGTATATAGATGAGCGACATGAACTTCCTGAATCTGAGTGGTACACTTCTGAGTATGATGGAAAAGTTAAATCTACCATCGGTAAGCAAAATGCAGATTTCCAGATCACCCGATTCAACAACAATGCGCAGCCTTACTATGTGATTTTGGATCATAATGAAGAGTTATTGGTCAGACCCAAAGCTTATGATACCAATATCCAAAACTTTGTGAATTTCCTCGAAGAGGCGAAGGCAGAGTTTGGAAGAAGGTAAGTTGGCTTTCTTGAATAATGTAAATGCATCAAATAGGCGTAGTTTACCACTACGCCTTATTTATTATGTAGAATTTGAAATTCGATTGGTCATTATGCAATGATGGTTTGATCTACAGAGAAAAGGTCAATTAGGAATTGTTTTATTTTAATACTGAAAATCTTAATATTTATTATAATGCCGTTTAGTTAGTGGTTAATTAACTGAAATTCATTATATTAGAGATATAAAATAAGGCTTCCGAAAGCAGGGAGTGCTGGAAGCCTTAAAACTTTAATTGTAAATGAATTCAAGTTAAAAC
>NZ_JBHLWI010000045.1:0-9190 GCF_042432905.1 Fontibacter flavus
TGATAGCACTTCGGTAACGATTTTTCTCCTAGCGTCTTCAGAGAATTTTTCTGTTTCTTGCATTTTGTCCGATTATAGGTTTACAATTTTTAATTAAATTGTGTCAACCTATTTCAGTACACGACCCTCGAACCAGGGACCCCCTGCCCCGAAAGCTTTCGGGGGAGTCAGATGCTTTTATATTTTAATAGCAGTTTGTTTCCTATTTCAGGATATTTTAAAAGATTTTGGATATAGATTTTTGACTTCATTTTTTTGATATGAAGCTCGATATTTCTGGCCTGTTGAAAAGATTCACATTCCATGCTCCAGAATAAGTTTCAATCATCGGCTTTCTGTGTAAAGTTGAGTTTTCCGAAGCGCTTTTGAAGGTGATTCTCAAATCTTTCTTCCACAAGAAGAGTTGTGATTCCAGTATAAAACCGATCCAGCTTTGTTGAATAGAGTATATATACAAAAGACTTTACCATTTCCTAAAAAATGAAAAAAACCGCTTAGAATACCTAAGCGGCTTGGGGGTGGGCCCACCTGGGCTCGAACCAGGGACCCCCTGATTATGAGTCAGATGCTCTAACCGGCTGAGCTATAGGCCCGACACATTTGCTAAGATTAAATTTAAAACTTCGCCTTGCAAATGGGACTGCAATGTTACATATTTGGTTTTAATTATACAACCAACCTTATCATGAAAAAGCTTGAAAATATCGATTTTTTAATATTCGATTTAGGGAATGTTATTATTGATATTGATTATGATTTCAGTATCAATGAGTTAAAAAAACTACTTCCTGAACATAAATTTGAACTCACCAATCAATTTTTTCCCTCTAGTATTCACAAGGATTATGAAAGGGGATTAATCACCTCTGAGCAATTTAGAAATGAAATCAGACTGATGTTTCAGGAAGATTTTACTGATGCACAGATTGACCATGTTTGGAACAGTCTTTTAAAAGATATTCCTCGTGAAAGGATTGACCTGCTCAATGAATTACGGAAAATCTACGGCACGGCCGTACTCAGCAATACCAATGAGATTCATATCGATAAATTTGACGAGTTACTAAAGGAACAAACTGGAATAAGTTCCATCAATACGCTTTGCGACAAGGTTTTTCTTAGCCATAAAATGGGACTAGCAAAACCTGATCCAGCGATTTATTTATCAGCACTCAGTGATATTGGAATTCCTGCAAATCGGGTACTTTTCTTTGATGATCTTCTTGCTAATTTAGAAGGCGCAAAAAGTGTGGGAATTCATACCCATCATATCAACCACAAAAAAGGATTGGTTGAATTCTTTGAAATTTAAATCAAAGAACCACAAAAAAATTTAATTGTTAAATCAATAGGTACATTGATTTTCTTCATAGATTAGAGACCATCAACTTGGAATTTAGTCTATGAAGAAACTACTGATTTACTGGATACTATTTTTCTGCTCATTCGGAGCTATTGCTCAAAAAAGCAAGAATTCATTACCCATTATTCCGGCCGATCAAATCAATCAATTGTTGGTTCTAGAACCTGTTACTTACATTTCCCTTATCAATAAAGGAAATCAATCCGAACCCAGTGATTCAATTGGTCAGATTTCCAAAGCACTTTGGATGGATTTGGTAGCGGCAAATCAAGGAAGAATACCAATAGGTAAAATGATAGCTGATATTTCTGACCATGAAAAAGCATTTTATAAAAGTGAGGTAGAAGATTTGTTTGTAAAAGCAGACAATAGGAAAACATCCCCAAACCTTAAAATCCCGCCGCTCTTGTATCAAATCATGGAAGAAAACAATAGCCGCTATGTCATGCTTTCATATTTGTCCGGTTTTACAAGAAGAAAGGGAAATATGGGCGGTCAAGTGGCCAAATCCATAGGCATTGGCATTTTAACTATGGGTATGTATGCCCCCGTTCCTGTAAAGGCATATTCCAATATTTATGTGTTGATTTTAGACAAAGAAACCAGCCAGATAGCTTATTATAAAAAATCATTATTGGCTGAAAAAGAGCCTCTTGAGCAAAAGGTGTTAAGTAAACAGTTCAATCAAATATTCAAAGGCTATTTCTTCTAATCAAGTAGTCAAAGGTTAAATAGGATCAGCTGAATAATGCTATAAACCCCAATCGTAAATTCAATTTACGAACTCTAAAAATTTCAGGCTTCATAATACTACAGTTAAAGCACTAAAATCTAAGAATTGACCAACAATCCAGTAGTGCTTCATCCTGTAATTTTTTGATATGTAACTTCTAATATTTTGGCTATTTTCGGGCAAACTATTTAGATACGTTATGCAATTGATAAAAATTTGTTTGACATTGTTCTTCATTGGAATGATCAGCATTTCCATGGCAGAGGACAATCCAAAATGGCTCAGGTATCCTGCCATATCACCAGATGGATCCAAAATAGCATTTACCTATAAAGGCGACCTTTACCTGGTTCCCACTGCAGGCGGTAAAGCCACGCAATTGACCTTCCATCAAGCCCATGATTTCATGCCGGTTTGGAGTAAAGACGGCAAACAGATTGCCTTTGCCTCGGACCGTTATGGCAATTTTGACGTATTCGTTATGGACGCAGAAGGTGGACAGGCGAATAGGTTGACCTATCATTCAAATGATGAAATGCCTTATTCTTTTTCCACTGATAACCAATCGGTCATCTTCGGTGGCGTGAGACAAGATTTGGCGGAGCATAGACAATATCCTACAGGCTCACAGCCCGAACTTTACCAAGTGTCGGCCAAAGGCGGTAGAGTAGATCAGGTTTGGACCATTCCTTCTGAGTATGTCCAGGTAAGCAAGGATGGAAAAAGGATGGTGTACCATGACAAAAAAGGTGGGGAAAATGAATGGAGAAAGCGTCATCAGTCTGCCATCACCCGAGACATTTGGATGTATGATGCTTCCAGTAATACCCATAAAATGATAACTTCTTTTGCAGGGGAAGACAGAAACCCTGTTTTTGCACCAAGTGGTAATGATATTTACTATCTGAGCGAGGAAAACGGTAGCTTTAATGTGTTCAAAACCAATCTGGAAAACCCTTCACAAAAGCAGGCCTTGACCTCATTGAAGGATTTTCCAGTTAGGTTTTTGACGATTGCTGACAATGGTACCATGAGTTTTTCATACGATGGGGAATTGTATACTTTCAGAGAAGGTAGCCAACCACAGAAAGTAGAAGTTTCCATCAAGACCCAGCCGATTTCCAATTCTGACAGCTATATCAGCATCAATGGCGGCGTAAGAGAAATGTCCATCTCGCCCGATGGAAAAGAAATCGCATTTATAGCGAGAGGAGAGGTTTTTGTTACCTCTGTCGACGGGTCCCTGACCAAAAGGATAACCAACACACCACAGCAAGAGCGTTTTGTGCAATTTGGGCCAGATGGCAAGTCCATTGTCTATGCTTCTGAGCGCGATGGTAGATGGCAGATTTACCAGACCAAAAAAGTGAGGGAGAAGGAAGAGCCTTTCTTTTTCGCTAGTACTTTGTTGAAAGAAGAAGCTTTGGTGAGCAATGACCATGACAATTATCTGCCCCAGTTGTCACCTGACGGCAAAAAATTGGCCTATGTAGAAGCCAGAAAAACCTTGAAAGTCTTGGATTTAGCTACAAAATCTACTGTGACATTGATGACCCCGGATGAATTTTTCCACATGCAGGACGGTGACAAATATTTTACCTGGAGTCCGGACAGCAAATGGTTGCTCGCTGAATACAGACCTACATTGGCAAACGGTGAAGTAGTATTGTTAGATGCAACAGGTAAAAAACCACTGGAAAACCTTACCCAGAGCGGTTATGGTGATAGTAGACCTAAATGGGTGAATGGAGGAAAGCAAATGATTTGGTTCTCCAACAGAGATGGACTGAAAGGGTTTGCTACCAGCGGAGGATCTCAGAATGATGTATTTGCCATGTTCTTTACCAAAGAGGCTTTTGATAAGTTCCGCATGAGCAAGGAAGATTATGATTTGATGAAAGAGGTGGAAAAAGCCGGTAAAAGCGGTGAGGAGAAAAAAGATGAAAAGAAAGATGAAAAAAAGGTTGAAGATGTTCAGATTGATTGGGATGACTTGAGAGAGAGAAAATCCAAATTGACCATTCATTCTTCTGCATTGGGTGATGCCGTAATCGATAAGGATGGAGAGAAGTTGTATTACCTGGCAAGATTTGAAAAAGGTATGAACCTTTGGAGTACCGACCTGAGAACCAAAGAAACCAAAATGGAACTGAAGCTTGATGCCGGATTTGGTAGGTTGGAATGGGACAAGGAAATGAAAAATCTTTATCTCTTGTCAGATGGCAGCATTGCAAAAATAACCAATAATGGCAGCAAAAGAGAAGCCATCAAAATTGCAGGTGAAATGACTTTGGATTCAGATGCAGAGAGAGCGCATATGTTTGAGCACATTCGTATAAGGACTAAAGGTGCATTTTACACATCTGATTATCATGGCGTAAATTGGGATGAGCTGGCTGATCAATATGAGAAATACCTTCCATATATCGGTAATAGCTATGAGTTTGCAGAAATGGTTTCTGAGCTTATCGGTGAACTGAATGTTTCCCATGCTGGTGCCAGATTCAGCAGGAGCATACCGCAGGCTGACGCCACAGCATCTTTGGGTATTTTCATGGATTACAGTCACAAGACAGATGGGATCAAAATTGCAGAAATCCTGAAAGATGGTCCTTTGGATAAAGCTGGCTTAAAATTACAGGCAGGCATGATCATCGAGAAGATTGATGGAGACGTCATTGCCCTTGATAAAGATGTAGCCCAGTATCTAAACAGAAAAGCAGATAAGTTTACCTTATTGGAGGTTTTTGATCCAAAAACCAATACTCGCCAACAGGTAACAGTGAAGCCTATCACTTTGGGTCAGGAAAACCAATTGCTGTATAAGAGATGGGTGAAGAAGAACCAGGAAGAAGTAGATAGGTTGAGTAATGGTACTTTAGGATATGTCCATATACCAGGTATGTCAGATGGTCCGTACAGAACTACTTACGAGGAAATGATGGGGAAATACCACGACCGTAAGGGTGTAATTGTGGATACGCGTTTCAATGGGGGAGGAGACCTTGTGGCGGACTTGGCTATGTTCTTTACAGGTGAGCGGTTTATCACATATGCCAATGAAGATAGGGAAGTAGGCTATGAACCTACATTCAGGTGGACTAAACCGACTCTAGCCATGTTCAATGAAGCTAATTATTCAGATGGACATTGTTTTGCTTGTGGTTATACTGATTTGAATATTGGGAAGACAGTAGGAATGCCTACTCCTGGTACCTGTTCATTTGCAGGTTGGGAAATGTTACCTGATGGAGGCCGTTGGGGTATTGTGCCTATTTCTGCCAAAAACAAATCAGGCGAATGGATGGAAAACAATGAAACGAAGCCGCAGTTTCAAGTGAAAAATATGCCTGGTAAAATCGATAAAGGCGTAGACCAACAATTGGAAAAGGCGATTGAAGAGTTGTTGAAAGATGTAAAGTAATTCATCAAATTAAATCAATTATAAAGTAAGAAACCTTTGGTCTCGCGTTCGTGGGATCAAAGGTTTTTTTATTGATCAGTTTTTCAACTCTTGCTTATAATTGATTAAATTATAGACAATTAAAAACAAGACATCATGAAATGGCAAGGCAGACGCAAAAGCAGCAATATTGAAGACCGTAGAGGTCAAAAAGCCCAAAACTTTGGTGGTGGTGGCGGAGGTTTCAATCCGATGTTACTAGGACCAATAATCAAGATTCTTTTTTCAAAAGTTGGTTTGATATTAGTGGGCTTGTTTTTACTTTTTACCTTTTTGACTGGCACCAATCCTCTTTCTTTGATTACCCAGTTTCTTGGAGGTGGTGGGCCCTATACAGAAGTAGCAGATCCTAATTATCGCCCTAGTGCCCAAGAGCAGGAACTTGCCGAATTTACGGCTGTGGTTTTAGCGGACACGGAAGATGTTTGGCATGAACTTTTTGAGGGTTACAGGGAACCTGTTTTAGTCCTCTTTTCAGGAGCTGTCAATTCAGCCTGTGGATTCGCTTCTGCTGCTACAGGACCATTTTATTGTCCTGGGGATGAGAAAGTTTATATTGACCTTAGTTTTTTTCAGGATATGGGTAAAAAGTTGGGTGCTCACGGTGACTTTGCCCAGGCCTATGTCATTGCACATGAAGTTGGTCACCATATTCAGAAACTGGATGGAACTTTGGCTCAGGTCCAATCTAAAAGGGGTACTATTCCGGAAGCAGAGTATAATCGACTGATGGTGAGATTGGAGTTACAGGCCGATTTCTATGCAGGTGTTTGGGCACATCATACCCAAAAAGTGAAAGGAGTACTTGAACCTGGTGACCTTGAAGAGGCTTTAAATGCTGCTAGTGCTGTTGGGGATGACAGGCTTCAGAAACAAGCTACCGGCAGGGTGGTTCCTGATTCTTTTACCCATGGTACGTCAGCACAAAGAGCAAGATGGTTTAAGCGAGGTTTTGATTATGGAGATGTAAGCATGGGGGATACCTTTAATGCCAGAGAACTGTAATTATTGTCATGCTTCAGATATAATCAAAAATTATGGTTGATAATGGTTGACCATGATGTTCTATTTTTAAAAGAATAGTTTCTTTATTTGCATTCCAAAACAAAACAAGATTTAAATGGAATTGAAAATATACCAGGTTGATGCTTTCTCAGAGAAAGTTTTTGGAGGAAATCCAGCGGCGGTTGTGCCTCTGGAAAAATGGCTATCAGATGATATACTCCAAAAGATTGCCTTGGAAAACAACCTTTCTGAAACCGCATTTTATGTCAAGGAAGAAGGAAGATACCTGCTCAGATGGTTTACCCCAACCGTTGAAGTGGACTTGTGCGGACATGCGACTTTAGCCACGTCCCATGTGTTATTTGAGCATGAAGGACATCAGGGGGATAGGATCAGTTTTTACTCATTCAGATCAGGAAATTTAAATGTCACAAAAACTTCAATGGGGTTGACCTTGGATTTTCCAACTGATACCGTTTCTAAAGCAATCTTAACCCAAGACTTGTTGGATTGCTTTATTCAAAAGCCAATTGAAGCTTACAGAGGTAATTCTGATGTGGTGTTGGTATTCAACGATGAAGAGCAAATAAAAAACATCCAATTTGACTTGTCCAAAATAGCCCAAGTGCAGGCAAGAGGAGTGATTGCGACTGCAGCAGGGGTAAAAGTGGATTTCGTGTCCCGCTTTTTTGGACCTCAAGTTGGTGTCCCGGAAGATCCTGTTACAGGTTCTGCCCATACTACTTTGACACCTATTTGGGCAGAAAAACTTGGTAAAAACAGGCTGACAGCCAAACAGCTTTCAACAAGAGGAGGAGACCTGTTTTGTGAATTATTGGGTGAAAGGGTGGCAATTTCAGGAAAGGCCGAGACCTATATGGAAGGGAGAATTTTTATATAGGCTGTTTTTGTGTGCTAAGTACCAACCGCCCCGGCGGACAAGATGTACGATGTGCCAAGAACCAAGTACAATTTACCATGAAAGAAACAGGAAGGGGTATGCTTTAATTTTCAAAAATTAAAGCATACCCCTTTTCCTAGTATTAATTTTTTTTGCTTACGTATTTTCTGCTTTGTTCCGCGATTCTTTAAAATATTTCAGAATACTTAACAGGTAGTCTGACTTGACTATTACAGTGGATTCTACTTTGTACATAGTACTTGGGGCATGGTACATCCTAATATGTACCAAGTATTCATTTAAGGCATTTTGTAGACAAAAGCATTCACATTCATGCCTGCGCCTACAGAAGCAAAAACCAAATAATCACCGGATTGTATATGATGATCAGGCATTTCGCCTCTCATAATCATATCATAGAGAATCGGTACAGTTGCTACAGAGTTGTTGCCGAGTTTGGAAATCGTCATGGGCATGATCTCTGATGAATCGATACCTTCTACGCCAAATATTTTAAAAACCCGCTGTATGATTGCCTCATCCATTTTGGCATTCGCTTGGTGGATCAATACCTTTTTGATGTCATGGATGCCAATTCCTGCCTTGTTGATGGTTTCCACTACGAGTTTGGGCACTGTATTTAGCGCATATTCGTATAATTTCCTGCCGTTCATTTTCATAAACAGGGTATTGTCCTCATATTCCGGATAATAGGAAATGTCCATTTTGAGGAAATGTGCTTCCGTGTAGGTATCTGATCTTGTTTTATGACAGATAATACCTACAGGTTCTGCTGATTCTACTGCCTCCAAGACGACAGCACCGGCACCATCTGAATAAATCATGCTGTCTATATCATGTGGATCAGCTATTCGGGAAAGATTTTCCGAGCCGATTACCAGTACCCTTTTCGCATCTCCAGATTTGATATAATAATTCGCCTGAATCACTCCTTGAACCCATCCAGGACAACCAAAAGGTAAATCATAGGCAACACAGTCCGGATTTTGGATTTTCAGATGATGCTTGACCCTAGAGGCCAGGGCTGGTACCAAATCCGATTTTTGGTTATTATAAAGAATATCCCCAAAGTTGTGTGCGACGATGATATAATCTAATGTTTCGGGATCGATCTTTGCGGATTCAATGGCTTCTTTGGCAGCAAAAAAACCCATATCTGAAGTGTTTAATTCAGGTTTGAGGTAACGCCTTTCTTGGATATCGGTGATTTCCTGAAATTTCCGTACTATTTCCTCATTTGGTTTTGTAATTTTTTCTCCTCTTTCATTGATAAAACTTCGGGTGAGGAAATCTTCATTTTTGACAACTACATCCGGGATGTATTTGCCCGATCCAATGATGACAGAATAAAGGGACATACTTTAATTTGTACTGGTTGAAAGATTGGTAATGAATTTGAAATGTAGAAAAAATGAATGAAAACATATAACAAAAATAGAAATGAATTTGATTAGCCGTTTTATTGCGGAATAAACTGATTGTAACCATTATATTTTCAAAATTTTCTAAAATAAACTGGTTAGAATGGGAAATTGACATTTTGTGTAATGCTCAACTGAACTTTTCAATCAATTTTTCGGGATAGTTCATTAAACTGTGTCTAAGGTTTAATCTTTCTTTCAGCCTACTGTCTTAGTTGCCTTAAGGCAACTAAGACAGTAGGCTGAAAATTCAGTTTTTTTGTGGCACCCTATCCGGGTACAG
>NZ_JBHLWI010000046.1:0-46266 GCF_042432905.1 Fontibacter flavus
TAAAAACTAACGATTCAAATATAAAGTTGACTCAAATTCAAGTTCAAGACCCTGTGAAGTCCCTATACGCTCCAAAAATGCGGCTTTTTCCAAAAACTGAAAGTTTTTTCACAGCCTGACGGTTTGGCGCTTGGCGCAGTGGCGGTTTTCGGAGCACAAAACTGTCAATACACCACAAAAGTTGATGCGAAGTAGAATGTTCAATTAACCACTGCACCAGCCATTGAGCCAAACGCCTGTTAGCGGCTGTGGTTCATTGTTGTCTATCCTAACTTTGGACTGTCGGGTAGTTTTTGTAGGGTTTTAGATTTGCTTGACCAGCATAGTCGAAGTTTTTTGTATTTATTTTACCGAATGCAGCAACTGGTCGTCTAAAGGCGATATTGATGGGCCGAAATAGTGAGAAAGTTTACCTTTTTCGTCAATTAAATATTTGCTGAAGTTCCAATCAGGGGCGTGTTCGTTCCAGCCGTTTGCTTTACTGTCTGTAAGCCATTTGAAAACCGGATGCTGCGCCTCATTTTTTAACACAACACTTTTTTTTGCAAGTGGAAATGTCACACCGTAATTTACCTGACAGAATTGTGAAATATCTTTGTCATCGCCTTTTTCTTGTTCCGCAAAGTCATTTGCCGGAAATGCCAGTATCGCCAATTTATCGCCAAATTTTTCGTGTAACGATTGTAACTCGGCATACTGTCCCGTATAACCGCAGTTTGAAGCCGTATTCACCAATAAAACTTTTTTTCCTTTAAACACTGAGAAATCTGTCTCTTGACCGTTGTTCAGGGTGGCTTTTAGTTCATAGAATGATTTTTTCGGTTCTGAGTTTTTTTTATTTTCCAATATCGTTCCGTTCTTACTAATCTTCCCAAGTTTGCGTACAACTGGATAAAAAAATCGAAGAATTTTTTGTTGTAGTGTTTCCATTTTATTAATTTTTACTTTTTTGATTACTGTTTTATTTTCAAGCATTAAAACAACTCTGCCTTTGAAAAAGTTTTAGGTGATGATGAAACTTCTTTCACTAAAAGCAGGAAGGGTTGGCACTGCTTCATAGAAATATTTTATTACATCACCACTGTCCATAAGCCCCAAACTATAAAGCACCGGCACAAAATGGTCAGGTGTAGGTGCGGCTAACTTGCCCAATTTGTGGCTGTTGGAATAGTTAATGATATCGGCAAAGTTCCGGGCGTCAATTTGTTTTTTAATCCAAGTATCATATTCCATCTCCCATCCATAGGGGTTATCGTCATTGGTTTGCATTTTTCTCATTGCCAATGGCAAATTATGAATAAGTGCCCCACTACCAATTATTAATACACCCTTGTTGCGTAATGATTTTAGTTGTTTGCCCAATTCATAATGATATTCCGGCTTTGCGTAATAGTCAATGCTTAATTGAAAAACAGGAATGTTCGCTTCAGGAAATAAGTGCATCAGCATAGGCCATGCTCCGTGGTCTAAACCCCAATCGGTTGTTTCAGAAATTGCAGGAACTATTTTTTTTACTTCGTGGGCAACATCAGGCGAGCCTTTGGCTTTATAATATACATCGTAGTATTCTTTGGGAAAACCGTAATAATCGTAAATCTGTTTTTGTTCGGGCGATATGTTTACGAAAGTTCCTTTTGTGCACCAATGAGCCGATACAACTAATGCAGCTTTTACGTCATAATTTTTTTGCAAGTCTTTTCCTAACTCAAACAGTTTTTGCCAAAATGCTTTTTTGTCTCTTGAAACAGGAATGTCCATCGGATTGCCATGTGATGTAAACAGCACCGGCATTTTCTTGCTTTGTGAAGGAAGTGTATCTGTAAAAATTTTAAAACTACCTAAAGTTCCCATAGCAGTAAGTGTTAATAACGACTTAATAAATTCGTTGCGCTCCATTACATTTTATGCCTTAGGTTGAATGGGCACTTTCTTGTATCTGCCCCATGCAATAAATAGTGCAATTGTTCCTAAAACCAAATTAATGGGTAATAAACCATATTCGCCTTTTGATACATGATATGCAAAAGCAAATACCATAACCGTAAAAAGCCCCATTGCTGCCAAAGGCGTAAGTATGGGTTTGATGCGCAGTATAGCAGGCAGTAAAAGTCCTATTCCACCTAACAACTCCGATACGCCTATAAACTTCACCATTCCTGCCGAAAAATCATTTACCCACGACATTGATTTAGCAAGTTCTTCAACTGGTTGGGTAGATTTCATAGCGCCTGCCATTAAAAACATAAGTGCTAATACCACTTGTGCAACCCACAATGAGATGTGGAGCGCTTTATTCTTATTTGTTGCTGTCATAGTTTACTTATTTTTTGTTGAAAAAAGAGTTTATGAATTGTTCAACAGATGTTGGCTTTCTCCCAAGAAGTTTTGTCAAATCAGTAGTTGGCACGTTCATGGTGTTTTCGGCAAAAGCTACCGCAAAAGCCGAGAACATACGGGCATACATTTCAGGGGCGCCATACTTTATTAAGGTTTGGATATATACATCGGGTTCAGGAGAAACATAATTTATTTGAACTCCCGTTTTATTAGAAATATAGCCGGCAATTTCATCAAAAGAAACCGTCTGTTCAACGCCAATATTGTAGATTTTATTTTCATGTCCGGATGTAGTTAACACGTTTGCCAATGCCTCAGCAATTTCGTTTCGCAACACAAAATTTATTTTACCGTTACCTGCCGGAACAAAAATAGTTTTAGTTTCCAGAACATTATTCCCCACGAAGTCCAGCAACATGTCAAGGTAAAATCCGTTTTCAAAAAGCGTGTAATTAATGCCCGACTCTTTCAGGTATTTTTCAGTTTCCACATGGTCTTTGGCAATAAACCAAAGAGGAGAGGTGGGGTCATCATGGGTGCGAATAAATCCTGTATAAATAATGTGCTTTACACCGTTTTCATTGGCTGCATTAATTGCATTGATGTGATGGATTGCCCGGCTTTTGGACATCTCGCTGGAAGAAATGAGCAACATAGTTTCTACACCTTTTGTGGCTTGAATCAGGGAGTTATAATCGTCATAGTCGCCCAGCCTTACTTCCACGCCCTTTGATTTAAGGAGTGCTGCTTTTTCTTCGTTACGGGCTAATGCGATAATGTTGTCTTTCTTATTCTTAGCCAAAAGGAAATCAATTGTTGCTGCGCCTAAGTGGCCCGTAGCTCCGGTAATCAATACTTTTTTCATGATAATTTTTTTGATTTATTTTTAATTATACGAAGATACTTATATTTGCTATACTTTAATAAGTACTATACAAAAGAATAGCGATATACTTTTGTATAGTATCAGTAAATACAATGGACATGAACAGATTATCAAAATTGGAGCAGGTTAAGAATTGTTCAGGAGAGTTTGTATTAGCCGTAAACGACACGATGAATGTGTTGAATGGTAAATGGAAACTTCCGATAATCGGTTCGCTGCTCTATGGCAAAAAGCGTTTTAAGGAATTGGAAAGGGAAATCCCAAAGATTACACCCCGTATGCTTTCCAAAGAATTGAAAGACCTAGAAGTTAACGCCATTATAACCCGCAAGGTTTATGATACAATTCCTGTAACGGTAGAGTATGAGCTGACCAAATCCGGGAATTCACTGAAAACTGTTTTGGAAGTAATGGTTGAGTGGGGCTTGCAGCATCGCAAAAGGGTTATCGGGAAAAAATAAAAAAAATAAGGGAAGGAAAAATTTTTAACATGTCGGAAAGGGGCAAGCTCTTTTGTGAACTTTGGTCTGCGTGTCGGCTCTGTGCGGTTTGCAAATGTGCTTGTCCCAGTGTGTGGACATTTCTATTTCCTTCCTGTTACCTGCAAATAAGTAGTAACGGCTAATTTGTATTGAGTTTGGGCATCTACCAGTTTATCGGCTGTCTCTTGAACTAATGCTTGTGATTCTAGCAAATCTGATAATGTTACCACACCGCTGTTATAGCCTGTTTGACTTACTTTCAAATTTTCTTCGGCTTGCATGGCTGTTTCTTTCATAATCTCTATTTGTTTCCACGTTTCATTTACATCTATCCAAGCCTTTTCCATTTGTAGTTTCAATAAGCCATTGGTTTCTTCAAAACTGTTTTCTGCAATTTCTTGTTTTATCTTTTGTTCCTTAATAGCATAATTACCTCCCCACCAATCGGATATTGGAATTGAAAGCGAAACATAAGCCAATCCATTTGTGTTGTTTTTTACTCCGTTTTCCAACATGTTCATATGATATCCAGCCAACCCAATTGCAATTGTGGGCAAATATTCACCCGTTTTCATTTTTGTTTGAAGCTGTGTGGCTACGATAGATTTCTCCAACAGTTGATGTTCTGTTCTACTACTTAATGCCACTTGGTAATCGGTGTAGTATTGATTAGGATTTTGGCTTATGTTGATTTGCTCCTGCAAAACTAGCGTGCTATCATATGGTATTCCTATGGTTTGGCAGAATTGCATAGTAGCTAACTTTTTTCCATTCAGTAATTTGTTTTTATTTGCTTGTAATTCACTTTGTTTGATTTGCACTTTCAGCACATCGTTTTTAATAATCAACCCTGATTTGAAAGCATCGTCAACTTGTTTGCGAATATCTTGAAGTAAGGCTTCGTATTTATCAAGTGTTTTTTGTTTTTCCTGCAAGGAAATCAGTTGCCAATATTGCTGCTCTGTTTTAAGTAAGATTTCATTTTCGGTTAACTGATATTGCATTTCTTTCACATCAACATTAAGGGCTGCTAATTTATTACCATTATTTATTTTTCCGCCTGCATAAATAGGTTGTGCAATGTTCACAATGCCTATTGCAGAACGTTGAAACATACTTAATTCAATGCCAGGAAAATAAGCAAACTGGGTAGCGTTTGGTAAATTAGCTGGGTTGCCGTCATACACAGGAAGGTTTCCGCCTGGCATATTAAATTCAATCAAAGGGTCAATAGCATTAAACCCAACCACGTTGGCACTTACTTTTGGGAAGTAATTGGTATAAGCATTTTTCTTTACCTGCTTTGCCGCTTCTATTTCTAATGAACTATTTTGTAACGCCTTGTTGTTATTCAAGGCGAGCGTTTTACTTTGCTCCAACGACAGTGTTGTTTGGCTGTAGGCTGTTGCCGATGTAATTAAAGCAACTGCGATTATTATTCTTTTCATATTTTCTTGATTAAGCGTAATTTCTTTTTAGTAATTGATTATACATAATAGGAACTACATATAGTGTAAGTATCATAGATACCAATAGTCCAAAACAAATTACAGAACCTAGTGGCCCCCATAGGGAAGATCCACTCAATATCATAGGCACAACACCTACTGCTGCTGCCGCAGAAGTTAGGAAAATAGGACGCATTCTGCGTTTACCTGCTGCAATAGAAGCATTAAGCAGAGTCATTCCATTTTTAGTTCTCAGTTCTTCTGCATAGTCAATTAGGATAATACCATTACGGACGACTATACCCATAAGGCTCATGATGCCCAAGAAAGTTGTCAAACCAAATGGGTAACCCGTAATTAGTAAACCAATTGCTGCACCGATTATGCTTAAAGGCATTGTCATCATTACCAGCATTACAAGCCGTGTTTTTTTGAATTGAAAAAGAAGGATTAAAAAAATAAGCACCACGCCAGCAAATAACGCTTTGGCTAACGGTATGTAGTTTTCAACTTCGCTTTCTTCTTCTCCGCCATAGGTTAAAGCGACCTGCTCGGGTGTAGGTAATTTTTTGATTTCTGTCTTTAAGTCCGATAGCACTTTGTAGGGCAATGCATCCCGCTTTACATCAGCACGAACGGTAATGGTCTTAGTTCCATTTCTGCGAATGATTTGTCCTTCGCTCCAGTCGTTACTAATTTTCGATACTACCTGCCTTACCGGAACTGTTGCCGTTGTTAACAGGGAGGTAACATTTTGATTGGCAATATCATCAAAGCTGTTTTTTTGTTGCGGTTCGTTCATCAGCTTTATGGCAACCGGGTAATCGCTTTCCCATACTGTACCAATTGGTATTCCTGACATAGCCGCAGCAAATGACGTTGCCACTACGCCTTTTGTAAGTCCTAAGCGATTGGCCGTTTCGTCATTTACCTGAATGCTTATGCCCTGTCGGGGATTCAGATAATCGGTTCTTGCCCAGATAATATTTTCGTTTTTATTCATCAATGCCTTCACCTGTTCTGCCAGTACTTTGATAGTATCTATATCATCTCCGCCAATACGCACTTCAATGGGGGCTGTGGTGCCGAGCATATCTAGCTGCTTCATTCGCACATAGGCATTGGGGAAGTGGTCTCTATACTTGTCCTCATATTCTCCCAAAAGTGCAACAGCGTCATCTTGGGTTTGAGTATTGACAACTAACTGAGCATAATTTCTTGATGGGAAATTGGGTGCATAGGTGGTGTGAAAACGAGGAGAGCTTGTACCAATAAATGCTGCCACATTGGTCACTCGCTTGTCTTTCATGAGCATTTGTTCCAAACTGTCAGAGACAAAAGCAGTTTGTTCAAGTGTGCTGCCTTCAGGCAAATAAATTTCTACTGCAAACTGGTTTCTTTCCACTTTCGGAAACAGTTGCCGTGGCAAAAGTGCAAAAATTACCACACCTAGAACTATAGATAATGCGCCTATCAATATGGTAATTTTTGGGTAACGAAAGGCTTTTTCTAAAGATGAGTCATAGATTTTCTGCACCCAATCCAGCAAGGATTTCCGCTTTTGCTTTTTGTTATCTTTCTTAATTCCATGCTTGATAAAAACATAACTGAGGTAGGGGACAAGGAATATGGCAACCAATAATGAGGTAATCAATGCAACGGCAATAGTTACCGGTAAAGAGCCTACAAAATCAAAGACCATTCCTTCTAGAAAAAATACCAAAGGAATGTAAGTGGCGATAATAGCCATAGTTGCTGTAAATACCGGAACAAAAAGTTCCTGAGCACTTTTCCAAGCGGCATTCCATGGGTCCTCTTTGTGGTCTAATTTTTCGATGTGTCCGTCTAGCACAACAATAGCATTGTCAACCACCATTCCCAATACCACAATCAACGCTGCCAGCGATACAGTATGTAGTTCCACGCCCAATCCATACAATATACCTATTGTGATAAAAATCGAAATCGGAATAGTAGCCCCAGCCACTGCCGCCACCCGAAAGGGCAATAAGAGCATGGTAACGATGATTACCGCTATAATGGCAATAAAAAATTCTTTTAAGAAATGTGTAATGGAATATCCAACGGTTTGGGGCATATCTGCAATTTTTGCAATCTGCACATCCGGAGAGATTTTCCCTTTTAGTATTTCCAGAGTTTCATCCACCTCTTTGCCAAAGGCAACAATGTTGTTTCCGGGTTGCATTTCCAAAGAAATAAGCAAACTGTTTGCCCCATTGTTTTTGATATAGGAGTCGGGCTTTGGATATTCTCTCACCACCCTCGCTATATCTTTAACCCGAATAATGTTGCCAAGCGGATCGGTATAAACAATCTGGTTTTTAATGTCTTCTTCTGTGTTGTAAGTGGTGGGCACGTGTATAGGAGCTATGAGTTCCCCGTTGTCCAATTCACCAGCGTAATAAACGGCACCTTCCAATTGCGCTGCTGCCAGCACACTCAATGGCTTTACCCCATAGTAAGCCAGCTTGTCATTGTCGGGATAAATGGTAATCTGTTCCTGAACTAATCCATAACGATTTACTTTGGAAACCGTCTTTATTTTTCGCAATTCAGTCTCAATTATTTTTAGTTCACGGTCTAGCTCTTTGTAGGTTTTATTATCCGACCGAACAGTAAGAAGTATAGCTGAAGTATTTCCAAAATCATTGTTTGCAATTAGTGCTAAAACCTGAGGTGGTAATTGTAGTTTAAGTTCATTTAATCCGAATTTTATTTTATCCCAAAAAGCGTCAGGATCTTTTACATTATTGTTTACCTCCACAAAAACAATTAACATTCCTTCCTTAGAGATGGTATAGGTTTTTTCACGATTAACTTCCTGAAAGCCATATAAAAAACTTTCAACTTTGGTTGTCAATTGTTCCTCAACCTGTTCGGAGGTAGCTCCCGGATATACACCAATAATTAAGCCCTGACGAATGACAAACTCAGGAAATTCATTTCTTGGCATTACCCATAAAGCAATTGCACCGATTATTACAAAAATGATTGTTATAATGATGGCTATTTGCTTATGCAGCATAGCCAACTCTATTATATTAAAATTCTTCCCTTTCATAATTATTTTGTAATGGTAACAGGTGTTCCGTTGTTTAATTTTTGTTGCCCTGATACAATTATGTTTGAATTTTGAGGTAAATTGCCACGTATCAAAACTTTATTGTCTATCAAGGCAATAGTATGCACTGATATTTTTTCGGCTTGTCCGTTTTTTTCAATGTATATAAACTGTTCCCCATAAGCATCTTTTTGCAAAGCTTTATTGGAAACCAACAATCCTGAACGGTTATCTTTTAGCTTAGCTTCGACTGAGCAAATCATTCCTGGCTTTATATCTCCTGCTGTGTTTTGAACCTCTATTTTCACGGGATAGGTATGTGATAAGACATTAGCTGATACCCCAATTTCTTTCACAATTCCTGTCACGGTTTGATTAAGAGCTGTGATGCTTACGGTTGCTGTATCACCTTTTTTAAAAAGGCTTATTTCATTTTCCGGAACAGGTATTTTAATATAAACTGATTGAATGTTCAGTAATTCAATGGCTGTTATTGTTGGTACAACATTCTCTCCCGGCTGCACATACTTTTTGCCAATTACCCCGTTAGCAGGTGAATAGAGGTTTGCATCATTTTTTTGTTTTTGTGCAATGGCAACTGCTGCTTTTGCCTGTGTTACACCAGTCTCTACTTCTACCCATTTAATATCTGGCAGCGTGCCGTTTTCTTTCATCGGCTTTAGCCTGTTGTAGGCATCTTCCGCCTGTTGTTGTTTTGCCAAAGCTCCCTGATAAGCATTTTGAGCCGTGGAGGCATCTACCTTTGCCAACAATTGTCCTTTGCGTACTTCTTGACCCTCTTCTATAAAAATGTCAGTTACAGTTCCCATTGTAGCAAAGCTTAAAGCCGTTGTCTTTTGTGCTTCTACTACACCGGAATAGCTTGTAGTTAAAAGTCCAGAGTATGTTAATCCCTGCTCTATTTGAACATTTATTTTTCCGTTGTTTTCAGTAACCGATGTATTATTGTTGTGGGTACAACTTGCCAAAACAAACATTCCCGCTACAGCTAAATGATTTATTCTATTCATTTTCTCGTTTTTTTACAATTCGACTAAATGTGTATTGTGGTCGGTTTTTAGAGTTAAAAAAAATGCTTCAGTAAAAGCATCAAAATCTTTCTTCACGATACGTTTTTTGACTTATATAGAGGTATTATAATTTAATTAAGAGATCTAAAAGCTTTTTTCAGGTGGTCATATACCGCACCAATCTCATCTTTAAAACCTTCCAATTTCAAGTCCGTTTCTTCTTTCTTTTCGTTGAGCCGTTCAATTATAGAGTCAATTTTTTTTCGTACATCACCTAATCCTTCATTTAAATTTTCGTTAATTTCTGATTTTTTATTTTTTAGATTTATTTCAATTACCTCAAATTGCAATCTTACTTTTTCTGAATAAATAGAGAACAAAACTGACAACTTTTGAGCTGCGGGATTCTTGTTTATTTGGTTTTCTACTTTTTCTACTGCAATTAGAATTTCCTGCTTGCTGGTTTCAAAAAGCTCCTCAGTGTTTTCCTTCAACTTAATGTCAAGATCATTTAATTTAAGAATGGTAGTTTTTGCCCATTCGCTATTTTCATCATACTCAGTAGAAATCCATATTTTCAAATCATGTATTTTTTGTTTTAATTCCGCTTTAGCTTCATTGATCTTATCTTTTGCTTCTGCTTTGCCAAGTGACCATTGTACTGCTAATGAATCCAATTCTTGTTGATCTTTCAGGAGCTGTTCCGCAATCTTTACTAAGATAGGTTTTTGTTTTTTTGATGAATTTTCCATTGTTATTTTTTTATTATAAAGTTACTAATTGACTATATTCGTTTTTCGTTCGATTTTTAATCAAAAAAAATTTAAATTTGGCTAGCTTTTCTACTACTTGCCGATACCTTTAATAAGCATTTCGACTAGCATATCTGATTTATCCAGCAAGCTTCTATTTTTATTGTATGCAATTATATCCATTTCTACACCCCTAATACAACTAACCAAAAGTTCACTCAAAGTATCAAGCTCCTGAAGGACAAAACTCTTAAATAACGAGGCTTCTACGCCCTTTTCCAAAATAGAACTAATTAGTTTTTTTTCTTCGTTGTCATACCTGTTACGAAGATTAGCAAATTCTTTGTTAATTCTGCCCTGCATATCATTTTCGATGGCAAATCTATACAAATTAGCTTTATCTTTTAATGTCTTTATTTTTGTAACAATATACGTTTTCAGCATATCGATTTCGTTCGATTGTTTATAAACAGCAGTTTTTACAGTTTGAAAAAACTCATCCATTTCTAAGTTAATCACTCGGTCAAATATTTCTTCTTTATCCTTAAAGTAATAGTATAATGTGCTTTTACCTTTGCCTGCTGCTTTGGCAATATCTTCCATAGTGGTTTTTTTTAAACCGTATTGCTGCATTAGCTTTTTGGCTCCGTTTATTATTTCCTGCTCAATAATTTCTTCCTTACTCATTTGCAATACTATTGGACTAAAATCGTATTATGGTCAGCAAAAGTAGATAGAGTTTTTTGATTGCGCAAATTTTTTGTGCTTTTTTTTGTTGTCGCCTGTATTTGTGTGGTTGGAATTGGCTCTTTTGCAAACTTTGGTTGGTGGGTGGGCTTGTTGTGGTTTGCAAATGTGCCAATAACGTTGGCTAAAAATTTTTCCCGTCCGGTGGGCTTTTTTTTATTTTTTTTTTCGTGTCGGTCTGTGTCGTTTGATCGGGTGTCTGGCTGTCGGTTGGGGTCGTCCTACCATTGCCGCTAACGGCAGTTTGTCCAAAAACCTCCGTTATCTTTTTGTATAGTCTAAATATAAGCCCATTTCCTTAAATCTGGGTGGAGCTTTAGAAATTGGGAGTTATGGAATCTGTAAATTTCAGATCGCTGTATAAGCTTCTTTCGGACTCTTAAATCGTCCATTATGGCCAAAAAACAAAGCCAAAGCATCTTCAGATACTTTTTCAATGCTTCCTGATCGACAAGGTTGAATATTCTTCGAAGATTGTAAGCCACAAACATGAACCCTACATCAGAGGAAGCCCTGTCACTCCCTTTTTTGGTGATGATGTAGTGGAAGTTCCACTGTCTTTTGATGGTTCCGTAGTTGTGTTCGATAATGACCTGCCTCCGTTTGTAGAGGTGTTCCTTCTGCTCCACGTTCCGTCTGTTGGCATCAATGAAGTCCTGATGCTCCGTCCTCTCGATGACCCTGCCCCTTCCACGGGTGTTTTTGGTGCAGCTGGCTAGGGCGGGACAGTCCTTACAGGCCTTTGTCTTGAAGTGCTGCACCCTAACACTGCTTGCTGATTTCCGGGAAGGACCGCCTCTTTCCTTATTGTACCATGATCCGTTGGTCGAAAGGGTGTTTCCCTGTGGGCAGGTATAGGTGCAGTTTTTCGGATCATACCTGAATTCCGAAACATTGTATGCCGGATCCGGCGCCATGCTGGAACCGCTGACAGCGGGGATGGCAACTATGGCTTCGGTTCCAAGTTCCATAACTGTCCTGATTTCGCTGCCTGTATGGTATCCCTTGTCGAACAGGACTGTGAAACTGTTGGTCCCAAGTATGCTTTTGGCCCTTCTGACCATATTCCCCATGGCTTTGGAATCGTTGTTGTTGGTCACCTTGAAGTCGATCGGGATGTTGTGTTTTGCATCTGTAGTGGACTGTATATTGTATGCCACTTCGGTAATATTGTTGCGGATCACCATCTGTCTGCTGTCAGGATCAGACGTGGAAATCTGCTCCTGGCCGCTGCTGTCGAGCTGTTCCAGGAGTGATTCGTATTTTGACCTGCGCACGGACTGCTTTTCTACCTCCCCTGCGATGCTTTCCTTTTTTAAGCTGTCCCCGTCCTCTTGGGCAAGTTCAGACTGGTACCTGGCAAGCTTTTCTTCGATGTAGGCCAGGTGCCTTTCGATCTTTTTGGCGTTAAAGTTGTTTTTCTTGCTGTTCTGGGCCCGGAGCTTGGTACTGTCTCCGGCTATGAGAGTTCCACCGATCAGCTCAAAATGTCTGGCCATCTTTACGGTGGCCCTGAATACCTTCTTTATAGCAATAGGGTTGTCCCTGCGGAAATTGGAGATCGTGTTGTGGTCGGGAACAAGTCCCTTCATGAGCCAGATGAGCTCAAGGTTGCGTTTACATTCCCTTTCCAATGCCCTGGAACTTCTGATCCGGTTGAGATATCCGTAGATAAAAAGCCTTAGCAGGTCCCCGGGATGATAAGCAGGCTTGCCATTGTCGACAAACTCCATCTCAAACCCAAAAGACTTTAGGTCAATGGAGTTTACAAACAGATCGATCAAGCGGGTTTCATTGTCAAACTCAATTGTATCATCCAGACAGGTAGGGAAAAGAGCAAGCTGTGTGCGGTCGGTGCCTTGTATGAATTTCATGATAGAATTTACAAAAATTACCCTATATATCCCATAGAAAAAGTAAGAAATTCCATCTCAACACAATGCAGGGTTTTTAGACAGTCTGACGGTTAGCAGCTACACGCAGGCAGGGATTTTCAGCACTGAACTTCCTACGAAGAACTGAACTTCAAATTTAGCAATTTCCTGTCCTACGAAGCACGAAACCCCTGCTTGTGTGTAGGTGCTGTTATGGCACGTTATTTTTCGTTCAATTTAATTATTCCTGCAAAAGTTGCTGCCCAAATTATTCCGTCTTTGTCTTTTGTCAACTGCATCACGTGTATACTTGGAACACTTGAATTTTCAGGTGTATAAACTTCCCAAGCATCATTTTTTATGTCATACTTTACAAGTCCAACACTATTAAGGGCAACCCATAAAATCTGTTTTTCTTCGTCTAAAAGAAAGTCATTTATGTCGTTTTTTGAAAACAGTTCTGAGTCTTTAGGTCGTAATGAAGTCCATTTGTTGTCATTACTTAATAGAAACATTCCTGCCTTGGATTTATCTGAACTATAAAGTGAAAACCACAAATTTCCTTGATTGTCTTCTTGCATTTTAGTTATAAACCCACTTTTCAATGGGGTATCACTATTCTCAAATTTGGTGGTATTGGTCTTGTCAATTTTAATGTTACCGTCAAATGTTCCAATCCAAATTTGTTCTTTACTGTCAACAAAAACACCAAGGGCTTTATTTGAAGGAATTTCGGAGTTTGTTGTATCTATTACTGACCATTTTTCGCCATCAAACTTACTGATACCATCCCAAGAGGAGAACCATACATTATTGGAATTGTCCACAAATATTTTTCTTGCCCAATTTATTGGAGAATTTAGTGAGTCATAAACTGTCCAAGTTGCTCCATCATATTTATATACATCCCAACCTGCAATAAACCATTTATTATTTTTCCTATCACTGGCAGCATATCTTATTGAAGTAGTTCTGTCCTTATTGTATTTTTCTGATTTTAAAGGAGTGTTTTTACAAGTAAATACTTCCATTGTTTCGTTTTCATACTTCACAATACCGTTATCTGTCCCAAACCATAGAATATTATCATTGTCTGTAACTGCTGCTCTTGACATATCCCAAGGTAAGTCCGAGTTCTGTTGATTAAGCACTGTCCAACTATAGGTCAGTTTTGAAGATTTTGAACCTTTAACGTCAGGCGTTCCAACTGACTTCATATTTGTGTTTTTGTTAAAGTCAAACACAACACGTTCAATTGAAAGTCTATTATTTTCAAATATTAGTTTTAGTGAAACAGAAGCCTTCTCTATATTCTCTTTACTTATTGCTGGGTTCCATTTACTTGTTTTATCAATAGCTGATTTTAAGTTCAGCTTTTCAGTTTTAATATTCGATTCATTTTTAGCGCTTAGTAAACAGGGTGTTCCTAAAGTGTCCACAATTACTTGAATTAAAATACTTCCTGAAATTTTCTTAAGGGATTTAGAATCTAAATTTTTTAAAATTTCATCTGCAAAGGAATTGGGCGGTTGAGCTTTGGTTTCTCCACAGTCTAAGCAGAATCTGCTTAATTGACAGCCTTCAAACTTCTCGAGGTATAAATGTTGTCCAAAAGCTGTTGAAAGCGAAAAAGTAAAAATTAGAATTGTCAATGTTCTTTTCATTCGTGTCGTTTTTTATAATGTGCCATAACTTGTATATACCCCTGATATTTTCCAGGCTTAGCCAACCAAAAATGTTTGGCCAAGCCTGATTTTTCTTTACCCTTTATCAGGTTTTATTTTTTTTAATCTTCTCAAAACTAACCATTCCACTCCAACTATAAAATCCCCTATACAGGGTAACTTCATTATCCGATGGTAATAAAGAATTTTGCTATATCCTGAAGCAGAAATTTTGCTTCCGATTCAAAATCCTCAATCTTTATTTGGAAATCAATGGATTCAAAGATTTGGATGTGTCGGGATTTCCAAGTCTTCTAAGCTAAAACTAATTTTCTAAAAACCCAATTGCTTATCTGTACACCGCTGCCTTAAAGCTCCCCTAACCGTTTACCTTTCTTATGCTGCTGTCTGTGGCTTTTGGGACTGCCAATGACCTGGGCATTGTAGATGCCGGCATGACCGCTGAACATATAGGCCAGCACACAGGCCAATCCGATAAAAATCCCCGGCTCTGCCCCAAAAAGCTCTATCCCCATCAGTGTACAAGCCAAAGGGGTATTCGTCGCCCCAGCAAATACACCCACAAAACCTGCTCCTGCCAATAAGGCCATCGGCAATGGAATAAGCCCCGAAAGGGCATTGCCCAATGTCGCTCCGGTATAAAACAAAGGAGTAACCTCACCTCCCTTAAATCCCGCACCTAAGGTCAGAGAAGTCATAAAAATCTTGGCAAGCGAATCATACCAAGGTAACTGCTCTGAAAATGCCTCCACGATTGTCGGCACTCCCAAACCTATGTACTTGGTCGTCCCCATCATCCAAACCAATAAGGCAACTAGAATGCCTCCTACTACCGGACGTAAAGGCGGGTATTTGACCTGCGAACTGAATAATTTAACCCACAAATGAGTGGATTTGGCAAATAAACGCCCTACCAAACCAAAAGCAATACCCGCAGGCATCATCCAAAGCAGGTTTTGGATATTGATCTCCGGCACGAGGGAAATGGCATAATGGGTATGATGAACATTCCAGAATTCTGCACAGGCATAATCTGCTACATAAGCCCCCAAGAAAGCCGGTAAAATGGCCTCATAGCGTATCCTGCCGATCACCAACCACTCCAAAGCAAATACCGCCCCTGCCAATGGGGTACCAAAAACAGAAGCGAAACCCGCCGCTACGCCTACGGTAATCAGGATTTTCCTGTCTTCCTCATTCAGCTTCAGCCATTTGGTAAACTGATCTGCGAACGCCCCTCCCATCTGAACAGCAGTGCCCTCTCTACCTGCAGATCCCCCAAAAAGATGGGTAGCCAAGGTTCCAAAAAGCACCAAGGGTGCCATCCGTAAAGGAATGGTTTTTTGTGGGTTATAGAATTCTTCCAGCAACTGATTATTCCCCTTAACCACTGATTCACCAAGATAATGGTAAGTCAAACCGATGATCAGACCTCCCAAAGGAAGAAGAGCAATGATCCAAAGATGAGCTTCACGGTAATCTGTCACCCAGTTGAGTGAAATCAAGAAAAAAGCAGAGGCAGAACCGGCCAGAAATGCCACAATACCTGCAATCACCAACCATTTCAGGGTAAATGCCAGACTGGGCACAAACTCCTCCTGAACAAATATTTTGGCTTTGAACAAAGCTTTGATCCTCTCCAACATAGGGAAATTGTTAACATGATAGGGCCACAGCCCAAAATAAACTGTTGAAGTAGGAGTCATCAGCACCAAAAAAGGGCGGTTAAAGGTGGAACCCCATCACCTATCCGAACAAAAATAGCTTTTATCGGGAAATTCTGGAGAAGTTTCACTATATTTTTATACTTCAACAAAACAATCAGGTAATAAATATCCTTGTATAAGTAGAGCAAAAACTGTCATGAAAAATATTTTGATCACCGGAGGCTCCGGATTGGTAGGAAAAAAAATCACAGATTTACTGGAAAGAAAAGGTTATACCGTAGCCTGGCTAAGCCGAAGTCCCAGCAAATACAAGCAAAAATCCTTTGCATGGGATGTAGATGCCATGAGCATAGATCCTGAGGCCATCTCTTGGGCAGAGGGCATCATCCATCTTGCAGGCGAGGGGGTAGCCGACAAAAGGTGGACAGCATCCCGTAAAAAAGCCATTTTGGAAAGCCGGACCAATTCGACAGCTCTGCTGCTTCAGGCCATTGAGCAATCAGATAAAAAACCTGAAGTATTTGTCTCTGCTTCTGCGGTGGGCTACTATGGCTTCAATACCGGAGATGCATGGATGGATGAAAACTCCGCATCAGGAAATGATTTTTTGGCACAGGTGGTCAGGGCATGGGAAGACAAGGTAAAGCAGATCGAAAAAACGGGTGTGCGAACTGTAATGCTCCGAATCGGGATCGTTTTGGACAGCAAGGGCGGTGCTTTGGTAGAAATGCTCAAACCTCCTGTTGCAGCTCCTTTGGGCAGCGGCAAGCAGTGGATGAGTTGGATTGCTGTGCAGGACCTGGCCAGGATGTTCCTTTTCGCTCTGGAAAATAACCACATCAAGGGGATTTACAATGCCGTAGGACCTAAACCGGCCACTAATGAGGAACTCACCCAAAAAGCCGCCCAAAAGGTGGGCAAATTGTTTGTGGGTATGGGAGTCCCTGGTTTTGCATTAAAACTCGTACTGGGAGAAATGGCCCAAATGGTACTAGGAGGCAATAAAGTCTCTGCTAAAAAAATTCAGGAAGCCGGTTTTGAATTCAGGTACCCGAATCTGGAAGAAGCTTTGGAGAAGGTGTATAATGCAGGTGGGTGAGAGTGATGAGTGTAGAATGTTGTCATTGTTGTCTTGGATGTCAAGTTCCGCTACAGCGGACAGGTGTTGTTGTTGGAGGGTTGAGAATTTAAAATGAAAAATGATGAATGAAGGGAGTTGTCAAAGGTTGAGGATGACAGTTTGGGTCAGGAAAGAGAGTTTATGAGTCTTTTGAATAGGCCTGAAGGGCTGTTAAGAGCAAAAGTAAAAAGGGAAAAGATTGGTGTCCTTCCCTAAATAGCGTTGACCGGTTGGTTCAACACCCAACAACCCCACTTCCTACATCTTCCGTACCTACGGCACTTTGGAATTCTCGGTCAATCCCTTACCCTGCATTAAACTACCGGGCTACAATTTCGGTCATACCTACGGCATTACAAACTCAGTACTAAATTGTCTCACGTTGTGTGCGTTGCGTAAAAATCTTTGCGTAGGTTGCGAGTAATTTTATTTTTTCCCACGCAATGACCGCTACAGTATTCCCATAATGAATTTCTTAATACCCTTCACTTCCAAATGGTTAAAAATCCGACATCCCAACATCTCGACATCGGACACCCGACATCTCCTAGACCCTACTCTTCCTTCCAAACAAAAACCAAAGGATTGTACCCAAAAGTGGTAAAAACAGCACCACTAAGAGCCAAACGATTTTATCATTCTTAGCCCCAAAGTTACTGATAATCACATCATAAATGGTATAGGCATAAATGGCCAAACCAACAATTCCTAATCCGAACATAGCTTATCTGTTAAAGTATTGACGTTTAAAGTATTTTTGGGGATTTTCTTTTTGCTTTCTCGAAAGCAAAAAATAAACAAATGGTCCAATTGGGCTGGCAAAAAGAAGCACAACTGTCCATATCAACTTCATATTGGGGTCTTTAAATTTCGCATTCAGGAGATCCATAAATGCCCAAACCCATAGGACAATATACCCCATTCCCATAATCACAAAAACAAATCCGGGGGAGTTAATAACGAATAAATTCATAGCCTTAAAATGATCTATAATATCCAAGTTATGGATTTTATGGAAAAACTTTAACTAATTATTCCTAAAAATCTCAGAAGTTTTTCCTTTTCGACGATGAGTTTAAAATACGGATGCAAAAGTCCTGCGTTCGAAAACCCCAAAAATCCAACCTTAATAAATGCTTTTAACTTAATGGCTCCCAATTCTCCGGAACTCCCCATTCGCAAACCGCCCGCCGAAATCGCACTTTCGACCACTCCTTCAATTCGGTCCTTCAGACCTCTCCTTCATCTGGGCTGCACGCTTTTTCCCTGGGCTTCTCCCTGGGCTGTAACAGAGCGGCCCTTCAGGCCTTTTCCGATATCCCCCTTAATGAATCCCTTAATGGTGAAAATCCGACTTACGACATCTCCCTTTCACCCTCCCCTTACCGAAATCAAATTAAAAAACTCCTGAACTTCCCGCTGAATCACCCTTTGATCCAGGGTGTTGTCCTGGAGATGTGTGGATTCCATAATCACTTCTGCCAATTTTAGCACCTGATCAGTTCGATACAAAGTGTATCGTGTAATAACCCTATGGTCTGTCTCTGACCCCAAACCCCTTGTCCGCACAAATCCGGGATTATTCTGCTCCCTATACTCCAATTGGGAACTCAGACTCCCATACCGGAAAGGTTTCCTGCTGACGATGGCCACATCCAAAAAATAGTAAACACCCAAATGCTCATACAGCCTTTTGATGTTCCTTTCCAATGTAAAATCCGCTATATCCCCGGCCCTCAATTCCATTTCATATTCATCCGTATCCCATACCTCCCTAAATCCTCTTTGCTTTACAATTATTGGAATAGCGGCCAAAAATGTATTGTAATCCTTCTGATTCACATCCTGGGGTATATTGACCAGGATTTTCTCATCAAGTTCCAATTGAAAAAAAGGCTCAACCTGTACACTGTTGACCCTCAGAAAAGTACCTCTTGGTGAACAGGAAATCAATAAGACAAACAATAATCCACAACATTTTCTCATAAACACTTCAGATTGCTCATTGTTGAATTCAAAACTAAGATATTCATTTTTTTATAAATAGGATAAAGCTATGACTGTAATTCCAACAAAAAAACCTGCTCTTTATATAGAACAGGTTTTATGTCTTTTCAAAATATCAACTGTAACAAATAGAATCGGTTTATTTAAAATTACCTAAAGCCCTTATTAATTTCTTCGAGATTTTGTTCACCAGGGCATAGATCCTTTTCCGTCAATTTATTCAAAGGCTTGTGGTACGTATTTAATACCCCATGAAGGTCTTTCCAGGTGGAGTTGACATATAAAAGCCCGGTCAGGATCTCATCCTTGGCACGTGCCTGTTGCAGGGCATTCACCGCTGAAATCCTATCTTCCGGATCCCAGTCCAAAGCCAGTTTATTCAATTGCAACTGTGAACCGTCATGAAGAGCTATCTTGGTAGTTTTCCCTTTTTTATAGTTAGCTGTGATTTCAGGCATCTCAGGCACAAAATCCAGTACTGAGGTGGATTCGATATGCTGCCTGACATAGTCATAGGATTTGGTGGACCCCGGATTGTTGTTAAAGGTTACGCAGGGAGAAATGACATTCAGAAAGGCAAAACCTTTATGTTGCATAGCGGCCTTGATCAAGGGCACCAGCTGTTGTTTGTCCCCACTGAAGCTTTGGGCCACAAATGAGGCCCCCAATTCAATCGCCATACTGGCCAGGTCAATGGCCTGAAAAGGATTGATATGGCCAGCCTTGCTTTTTGAGCCCTGATCGGCGGTAGCGGAATCCTGTCCTTTGGTCAGACCATAGCAGCCATTGTTCATGACGATGTAGACCATATTGAGATTTCTACGGATCACATGTACAAACTGCCCCATGCCAATTGAGGCGGAATCACCATCCCCTGAAACCCCGAAGTACACCATATCCTTATTGGCCATGCTCGCTCCTGTGGCTACGGAAGGCATCCTGCCATGTACGGAGTTAAAGCCATGGGAATTACCCAGAAAATAGGTGGGAGTCTTGGAGGAGCATCCTATTCCAGATACCTTGGCTACTTTATGCGGCTCCACGGACATCTCATAGCAGGCCTGTACTATGGCTGCACTGATACTGTCATGCCCACAGCCTGCACATAGTGTGGACAAGGAACCCTCGTATTCTTTGAGGGTATATCCCAGTTTGTTTTTGGGTAATTTGGGATGTCTAAAGAGTGGTTTTAGATAACTCATGGGGCTGGGATTTTTCTAGGGTTAAATGGTGTGTAATTTGATTTTTGATGGCATCTGCAGTGATCGGCATCCCATCGTAATTCAATATAGGTAGTAGTTTGGCAGGGTTGACACCCATTTCCATGATGATCATACTGCGCATCTGGGCGTCTCGGTTTTGTTCTATGACAAAAACCAACCGATGGGATTCGATGAAATCTACTACCTCTTTCCCAAAAGGAAAGGCCTTA
The DNA here is from genome assembly GCF_042432905.1 of Fontibacter flavus. Taxonomy (NCBI): domain Bacteria; kingdom Pseudomonadati; phylum Bacteroidota; class Cytophagia; order Cytophagales; family Cyclobacteriaceae; genus Fontibacter; species Fontibacter flavus. Next base: position 20,551 of record NZ_JBHLWI010000046.1, read on the forward strand.
ATTCTGATCGCATCCACAATCAATCCTTCTTCCTGCAATAAGTCCTTTGCCTCTTCGGCAGAAAATTGGGAGGTCCCAAAGAACAAAATTCCCAATTCGGATGTATTTTCTTGCTGGTAAAGTTGTGGAAGAGGAACCAGTTTTTTGGCGGTATCCCACTTTTTAAGCAGTCTGTCCATATTGCGTTTGTAAGCAGCTCCATCTTCCGTGTAAGCAGCATATTCGTCCTTGGAAGTTCCTCGGGTAAAAAAGGACCCTTTGGTAGGGTGAGTACCTGGATAGGTCCGGTATGGAATCCCGTCCCCATCCACATCCAGGTATCGTCCAAATTTCCCTACATTTTCCAATTCTTCAGCAGAGAGCACTTTACCCCTGTCATACTGCTTTTTGTCATCCCAGTGAAAAGGTTCAGAGACATGATCGTTCATGCCAAGATCCAGATCTGTCATCACCATAATCGGTGTCTGCAGCCTCTCTGCCAGGTCAAAACTCATTGCTGTCAACTCAAAACATTCCTTTGGACTGGAAGGGATCAGTAATACATGCTTCGTATCTCCATGGGAAGCATAAGCAGCCAAAAGCAAATCTGGTTGTTGGGTGCGGGTAGGCATGCCCGTACTGGGACCTGCCCGCTGCACATCAATCAGCACAGCCGGAACTTCGGCAAAGTAGGCCAAACCTAAGAATTCATTCATCAAGGAAACACCCGGTCCGCTGGTTGCTGTAAATGCCCTGGCACCATTCCAATTGGCACCTATGACCATGCCCATGGCGGCCAGTTCATCCTCGGCTTGTATGATGGCAAATTTATGTTCCCCAGTCTCGGGATCGACCCGGTACATTTCACAATAATGTTCGAATGCCTCTGCCACTGAAGTAGAGGGGGTAATCGGATACCAGGCCATGACGGTAGCACCGCCATAGACGGCTCCAAGCCCACAGGCTGTATTGCCATCCACAATTATCTTGTCTCTGATCAAATCCCTTCTCTCCAAATGGAAAGGCAGCGGATAGTCAAAATGTTTTTCCACATAGTCCATCCCTAGATGAAGTGCCTCCATATTTGCATCAATCAACTGGGCCTTTCCTTCAAATTGCTCGGTGATCAACTGCTTGATTTCATCCTCTTCCATTTGGAGCAATTTTGCCAAAGCACCAACATAAATGATGTTTTTGAGCAATTGCCGTTTTCTTGGGTCAGAAAATGCCTGATTCGACATTTCCATCATAGGAATCCCCAAATAGTGGATATCCTCTCTCAAATAGGCATCAGGGAGTTTTTTGGTACTGTCATACATGAAATACCCACCAGATTTTACATTTTTGACATCCTGTGCCATGCTTTGGGGATTGACGCTGACCATCAGGTCAATTCCCTCACGTCTCCCCAAATATCCTTTTTCACTGACCCTCACTTCGTACCAAGTGGGTAAACCCTGAATATTGGAGGGAAAAATATTTTTAGGCGTCACGGGAATACCCATTCTAAAGATGGTCTTGGCAAACAGGTAATTGGCGCTCGCAGATCCGGTCCCATTGACATTGGCAAATCGGACGATGAAATCATTTACGGCTTTCTTCATTTTTCTATAAGGGGAAGGGGTGCTGGCATTTGATAAGCTTTGGTCACGGAGTAAAGGTACTTTTGCATATCCCAGGCTGAAGTGGGACAGCGCTCTGCACACAGGCCGCAATGCAGACAGACATCCTCGTCTTTGACCATTACGCGGCCAGTTTTCAGTTCTTTGGAAACCAATAGGTCCTGATCTAAATTTTCCGCAGGAACAAGCAGATTTTGCCTCAATTCCGGCTCCTCTGCATTTACTGTAAAAGTGATGCAGGAAGTAGGACAGACATCCATACAGGCATCACACTCAATACAACGGTCTGCAGTGAAGACAGTCTGCACATCGCAGTTCAGACACCTTTGGGTTTCCTTGTAGGCAGTAGCCACATCAAAACCCAACTCCACCTCTTTTTTCCTGTCCTTCAGGGTCAGGACTTTTTCTGCCTGAGGCACCGCATAACGATGATCAATCGCTACCCCACTATCATAGCTCCACTCATGGATCCCCATTTTCTGACTGACCAAATTGGTATAGGGCGAAGGCCTTTTTCTCTGATCTTCACCCTGACAATACAGGTGGATTGATACGGCAGCCTGATGACCCTGTGCTACTGCTGTGATGACGTTTTTGGGCCCAAAGGCAGCATCTCCTCCAAAAAACACCTTGGGCAATGTAGATTGAAAAGTCAGTTCATCCACTACCGGCATGCCCCATTGGTCAAACTCCAGCCCCAGATCTCTTTCTATCCAAGGGAAGCTGTTTTCCTGACCAATGGCGATCAGCACTTCATCTGCTGGAATAAAGACATCCGCTTCATCTGTTGGCAATAGCTGTCTTTTGCCCTTTTCATCATATACGGCTTTCACTTTCTGAAATTTCATCCCGATAAGTTTGCCATTGGCCACTTCAAAACTCAAAGGCACATGGTTATCAATGATCTGAATATCCTCATGTAGGGCATCTTCTTTCTCCCAAGGAGAGGCCTTCATCTCATCAAATGGACTTCTGACGACTACCTTGACCTCTTTTCCACCCAACCTTCTGGATGTCCTGCAACAGTCCATCGCTGTATTTCCTCCTCCCAAAACAATCACTTTCTCAGATATGGACTTGGTGTGTTCAAAGGCTACATTGGCCAACCATTCAATACCGATATGGATGAATTTATCCCCTTCTTTTCTTCCCGGTAATTTGGGAAGATCTCTTCCTCTGGGAGCCCCGGTACCAACAAAAACAGCATCATAGCCCTTACTTAAGACTCCTTTCAAACTATCCACGTAAGTCAAAAACTGGGTGTGTATCCCCATGTCCAAAATGAAATTAACCTCCTCATTCAACACTTCTTCTGGCAATCTGAAAGAAGGAATCTGGCTGCGCATCATGCCTCCTCCAGCGATCTGTTCATCGAATAAATGAACTTCATATCCCAATGGTGCCAAATCTCTGGCCACTGTCAGGGAAGCCGGACCTCCTCCTATTAGTGCTACCTTTTTACCATTGGATTTGAATGGACCTTGCGGCATAAATTGTCTGACATCCCCTTTGTTGTCCGCCGCCACTCTTTTTAACCTACATATAGCTACCGGCTCCTCTTCCACCCTTACCCTGCGGCAGGCAGGTTCACAGGGACGGTCACAGGTACGGCCAAGCACGCCAGGGAATACGTTGGATTCCCAATTGACGATATAGGCTTCAGTGAATTTTTCTGCAGCGATCAGACGGATGTATTCTGGTACCGGAGTATGTGCAGGACAGGCATATTGACAATCCACTACCTTGTGGTAGTATTCCGGATCTTGGGTATTGGTAGGCTTCATGGTTATGCTGGGGTTAAAATCACCAATGGTGTCTTAGGTACTTAAATCTAATGATTTTCAGAATTTAATGTTGATTATTTCATGAGAAAAATCTAATTAATTTTGACGACATTTATTTTTTCGAAATGCAGCAAAGGAAAACAGCAAAAAGATGAGAAATAAACTATTCCATAAAACATATATCATTACAGGCGCAAGCAGTGGGATGGGAAGAGCAACTGCTTTGGCTTTTGCAGGTGAAGGTGCCAACCTGGTTTTGAGCGGCAGAGACTACCTAAGAGGACAGGAAATCGAAAATGAAATTCAGGTGGCTGAAGGAAATGCCGTTTTTCTTCCAGGTGATGTGGGGGACATGGACTACAACAGGAAACTGGTGGATTTAGCGGTCAAAACTTATGGCCAATTGGATGGTGTCATCACCAATGCAGGAATTCTTGGACTCGGCTCGATAACAGAGGTCGACCCCGAACTCTGGCATAAAACATTTAGCGTCAACGTGGATGCAGTGTACTACCTTTTGAAGTTCGCCATACCTGAAATGCTCAAAAGATCTTCTGCTTCTGTTGTCATCAACTCCTCCATCGCTGCTTTCAAAACATTTCCCAACCACCCAGCGTACTGTGCCTCCAAAGCTGCCTTAGTAGCCTTGGCCAAGCAGGCTGCGGTAGAATATGGTCCAACCATCCGGATCAATACCATTTGCCCAGGCCCAGTGGACACGCCCTTTATACATGATTCCGCTGTAGCCTTCCCCGATCCCGCCAAAGCTGTAGAGAATGCTGGTCAAAACACCCTGCTCAAAAGACTGGGGCAACCGGAAGATATCGCCAAACTCTCGCTTTTCCTCGCCTCCGATGATGCCTCCTGGATTACAGGAAGTGTCTTCACCATCGATGGGGGCATCATGGCAAAAGGCTGAAAAGCAAAAATGATCAATCTAAAAAACATACCTTTCTTGCAAGACAAGATTTAGAATTTCGACAAAAAAATCCCCAATATGAATATGCTTCTACGATCCTCCTTTTTGGCCTTCCTGATTTTAGGAATACTCCAATATTTCAATGCTCCAGCCAATGCCCAGGTCACTTATGGCAAAAACGGCATGGTAGTCTCCGACAATGTATTGGCTTCACAGGTAGGGATTGACATCATGAAAAAAGGCGGCAATGCGATTGATGCGAGTATTGCTACAGCCTTTGCCCTAGCAGTCACCCATCCTGAGGCCGGTAATATAGGAGGTGGGGGATTTATCGTACTCATGAAGGCAAATGGCGAAGTCACCACCTTTGACTTCAGGGAAAAAGCACCCCTCAATGCCAGTCCAGATATGTTTTTGGATACTGAAGGAAACTTGGTTGAAAATTCAAATCATCAAGGCCTGAAAGCAGTTGGAGTGCCGGGAACGGTGGCGGGTCTGTATTTGGCCCATCAGCGATATGGTAAACTTCCATGGAAGGATTTAGTGCAACCTTCAGTGAACCTGGCTATTGAGGGTTTCCCCATGCCATGGGGGCTGTATCAGGTAGCTTTAAACCTGGCCGAATGGGATGAGTCTTTTGATATCATGACCAATTATTTCAGAAATGAAAATGGTGACATCATCCAACCCGGAGAAATCTGGAGGCAACCTGCTTTAGGCAACACTTTAAGCTTGATTAGGGACCATGGCCATGATGGTTTTTATAAAGGTCCTGTGGCAGATGAAATTGAATCCTATATGAAAGCCAATGGAGGGCTGATTACGAAAAAGGACTTGGAGAAATATACTGCAGTAGAAAGGCAGCCGCTCAAAGGGAGTTACAAAGGTTTCGATATTTACTCCATGCCTCCGCCGAGTTCGGGTGGTGTGGCCCTAATCGAAATGATGAACCTGATGGAACTGGCAGATTTGTCCAGCATTGAGTTCAATTCTACCGCCTATGTTCACCTGGTAGCTGAAGCCATGCGCAGGGCTTTTGCTGACAGGGCTGAGCACTTGGGTGATCCTGATTTCAACCCGGAAATGCCTGTGGACAGGTTGATCTCCAAAGAATTTGCCCAAATGAGATTGGAAAACATGGATATGACCAAGGCCTCGGCTAGTGATTCCAGCAGGTTTGGGCAGCTATATGATGGCAGTAGTACCACCCATTTTTCAGTAGTGGATAAGGATGGCAATGCGGTATCACTTACTTACACACTGGAACATTCCTATGGCGTAGGCATGGGTTCCTCCAAATTAGGTTTTATTTTCAACAATGAAATGGGGGATTTTAATCCCCAACCCGGCATCACTACTTCCAAAGGACAGATCGGCAGTGATCCAAACCAAATCGTTCCGGAAAAAAGGATGCTGTCCAGCATGACCCCTACGATTGTGGGCAAGGATGGCAAACCCTATTTGGTCATCGGTAGCCCGGGGGGAAGAACCATCATCAATACCGTTTTCCAAACAGTCCTGAATGTATTGGAGTACAATATGCGCATAGACAAGGCTATAGAAGCTATGAAAATACATCACCAATGGCTGCCAGATGAAATCCGGTATGAGCGGCACCTGATGTCACCAGATACCAGGCAGGCATTGGAAAAAATGGGACACAAGCTTCGGCCAGTCAACAATCTTGGTGTATTGATGGGGATCACCTATGACCCAATACTCAAAGCCTATGTAGGCGCTTCAGAATCCTCCAGCAAAGAAGGCGCAGCTGTGGGATATTGATGTGGGATGTTGGATGTTTGATGTCGGAAGTAGGGATGTTGGATTTTGAAACATTAAGGAGTTTAGGGCATTAAGATGTTCATTAAGGGAATGTCTTGGAGGTCCTGGCGTAAAACCAAAAAGTTTTAATTCTCGCAAAGTACCCAACGAGAAGAAATTGAACAAAACGGTCGACTCCATTTAAGTAAGTCTAATTACCGGACTTCCTTAATCTCAATCAGCATAGGAATTCGTGTAAATTCTAAAGCTTCGCACATAATTCATTTCCCTAAGAAGCCATGATATACAAAAATCTTCAAACATTCATTTCAACCTAATTGCAGAAAAAACTAATTTGTGTAATTCCATCTAACTTAACCTTAATTGGCATCAAAACATAGAATATAATTTAACCCGACTTAGTAGATATTTAACATTATCTCTTTGTCACTTTTTGTCCCCAAAAGAATCGGGGCAGGCTTTGACACAAAAAGTAACCAAAAAAGTCAAGACGAAGGAATCCTATCAGCCCGCAAGGCCGGAGCCGGCCTGTCTGCCATAACCATCAAGGCAGGCCCGGTCCGTCGTCACTCCCGCCCTGCCTACTTAGTCGATTCAGGTTTCAATGTTATGAGATTCTTTTAATACTCACCACCGCTTATCTAAAGTTAGCTACTTAACGTTACTTTGAAAATGTCTTCGAATTCGCGGATCTAAAAATCCTCCTCCCACAGAACCCATCTCCCAAACTTTTCAAAACTCCAACCTTTTTACTTTTTCCTTTTGCCTTGGCTCTTACTCTTTCCCGAAATCCCACTTTCGACATCCGAATTTCACCCCCCTTATTAATGAATCTCTGAATGCCCTAAACTCCTAAATGGTTCAAAAAAAGAATCACCAATTCGCCATCGCTTCAATAATAGAACGCTCCAATGCCTCCCTTGAAGGGTGTTCATTGTTGTTCAACATGATAAAAGTAATGTCTTTATCCAGTGCCCTGACGATAAGATTCCTATAACCGGGATTACTGCCGGTATGGGAGACAGTTTTACCCAATTGTGGATATTTGTCAACATCCCAGCCAAAGCCATAATAGCTTAATGATCCATCGTTCAACAGTGTTGGAGAAAAAGCCTGATCTAGCGTCATGCCCGATACAATCCTATTGGCTTTTAATGCACTGTCCCAGTTCAGCAAATCATGCACATTGGAACTGATCCTTCCCGGTCCTTTCCTATTGCCTAACCAAACTGTATAGTCAGAGGAATGGAATTTATTGGCATTGATATAAATCCCTTTTTCATCCAGAGAATGTCCGGCAGCAAAGTTCTTGACCATGGCTTTTTCCTCCAAAGTCCTGATATCCGTGTTTGATAAACCCAAAGGTTCAAAAATCCACTCCCTGCTCAACTCAATAAAATCACGTCCTGTCACTTTCTCCACGATACTGGCCAGAAAAACATAGCCAGTATTGCTATATTCATACTTTTCGCCAGGCTGGGCCAACATAGGCGGGTGGAATTTTCTAAGGTATTCCAAGATGTCTTCGTTGCCGGCCACCTTGCTTTTATCCCAATGTTGATCCATCACAGCCTGATAGTCCGGTAAACCGTTGGTATGGCTGAGCAACTGCCGTATGCTTACTCCCTTGTAAGGAATATCCAGGTACTGATCGGCGAGGTCCCCATAATCCAGCAGGCCCTTTTCCTGACACATCATGACCATCATTGCTGTAAACTGCTTCGTAATGGAGGCCATCTCAAAAATATCAGAGATGAGCAAGGGTGTGCCTGACTCAAACTCTCTGTAACCTGCCGCTTTCTCAAAAACCACTTCCCCTCCTTCACTCAGCACCACCACCCCCGAGAAACCTTCTTCCGCGGCTTTGGTAAAAGCCTGTTCTACCTTATCCAATTGGGCGAAGGCAGGAACCTGAAATGTGAAAAGCAGGAGCAAAAAGGACAGTGATTTTTTCATAAGTTCAATAAGTCTAAGAGAGTAAGCCAAACAAGAATTCAAAAATTACTGAATATCAACGGAATTAGAAAACAGCAACACCAGCTTTTCATTTATCAACCTTTATTTGATGATCAATATAAATAGTGAATCCTCAACCTAATCGGGTGTCCAAAAATGTTTAGGGTTTTTTCTATATTTAATATTCCAATTCCCTTGACCTTTCAGATGAAGCCCATGCAAGCATTTAAAAAATTCAACCTCATGCTCTTGACTGCTCTATTTTTTGCCTGTCAAGGCGAAAAGCAGGCAGATATTGAGGTAAGTGAGCTGACTATTTCCAAAATCCATCAGGCCTATCAAAATGGGGACTATACCAGTGAACAACTTGTCAGCGCTTATCTGGAAAGGATTTCCCAGATGGATTCCTCCATCAATGCGATCACGTTCATCAATCCGGAAGCCTTAGAAATTGCCAAAAATTTGGATCAGGAATATCAGGAAACAAAGACTTTACGCCCGCTACATGGTATTCCTTTGATCGTCAAAGACAACATCAATACCAAAGACCTACCCACAACTGCCGGCTCGCTGGCCCTTAAAGATTTCTATCCTAAAGAAGACGCTTTCATCATCAAAAGGCTTATCCAAGCCGGTGCCATAGTCATTGCCAAATCCAATATGGCGGAATGGGCCTTTAGCCCTATGCACAGCCATAGTTCCACTGCAGGCATCACCAGAAACCCCTACAACTTAGACCATGTTCCCGCTGGTTCCAGCGGTGGTACGGGTGCAGCTATGGCTGCTAATTTTGGCACAATAGGATTGGGAACAGATACCGGAAATTCCATTAGAGGCCCTTCTTCCCACAATGCCCTTGTGGGATTCAGGACAACCTTGGGCCTGATCAGCAGAGAGGGTATAGTGCCGCTTTATTTGAGAAATGATGTGGTGGGGCCTATGTGCAGAACAGTAGAAGATGCAGTAAAAGTATTGGAAGTAATGGCTGCTTTTGATCCTCAGGACCCCATCACCGGCCATGCTCAGGGGAAAATCCCGGAAAACTACACCCAATTCCTCGACAAGGAGGGCTTGACAGGAGCAAGAATCGGAGTATTCAGGACACTCAGCGAAAACAATCCTGATCCAGAGATCAAGGCCCTTTTCGAACAGGCCATCTTGGATATGCAAAGTATGGGAGCGACGATCATTGATTCCGTGCTGGTACAGGATTTTGATAGCCTCCGACAGGACCAATGGTGTGCTACTTTCAAGGAAGACCTAGAAACATTTTTAGCTGAATACGGAAACCCTCAAACGCCCAAAACATTGGAAGAGGTGATTGCAATCGGGACAGCCTCGGATTTTGCCAAAATTAGATTGGAAACCTTCCTGACCAATTCAGGAAGGTGGGGAAGCCCTGAAATCGGTTGTGGCGATGCCTATACAGATGAAAAAAGAATTGCGTTTAGAGAAGCTATAGAAAAAGCCATGGATGAGCTGAATCTGGATGCCTTGATCTATCCTTCCTGGAACAATGCTCCTGCCACAATTGCCAATTTTCAGGAAGAGTATAAGGGGGACAACAGTCAGGTCATTGCTCCACACACCGGCCAGCCAGCCTTCACGGTTCCAATAGGCTTTACTTCCGGAAATCTTCCTGCCGGTATTCAATTTTTGGGAAGGATGTATGCAGAGCCCATTTTGATCCGATTGGCCTATGCCTATGAACAGCACACTAAGCACCGAAAACCGCCTTTTTAAGCCATCAGATGTTAAATCCAGGTATTTGAAAATTGAAATTACGTCTAAGTTTAATCAATTGGTGTTTTGACGGTTTTATCTTTTTTCGGTTATGCAATATTTTATATTGCCAATCAATAATATTTTGAAATAAATGCATTTTTTTATTGTATTTTAGACCAGCGTTTTTTAACCAAAGCCCTTTCCTATGTCATTGGAGAACCTCATCGCTTTTATTTTAATCCTCACCATACGCAATAGAGTGATCAAAGGTGAAATCCCTTTGCATTGGAAAAAATGGGTTCATATAGGTCTATTCGTTTCCATTGTCCTATTTTTCATTGATTCAAGCAGTATTTTTGGGAATACTTTCCCCAAAATACTCTCTATTGCACTGATCGGTATCATCGTATATGGCGTTTTCAAGTTGCCTGAACTCAGTGTCGTTAGGACTTGGGTTTATGCCGTTCTACCATTGATCGCCACCTCCATTATCGGTGATGTGGTGTCATTTATCAGTCCTGATTTTTTCAATAAGAGGGAAAGCTATTTTGAATTGGCCAATTTTCTGGCCATCGTGTGGGCAATCTCCATGTGGTACAATGCCCGTAAACAAAGAAAGGCCTTAGAAGCAGAACGGAAAAAAGCAGAAGAAAGAGAGAAAGAATTCAGGATCACAGAAGCTTTGAAAGCCCAACTTGAAATACAAGTTGCAGAAAGAACCGCTGAACTAAGGAAGCAAAAAGAAGAATTAGAGAAGGCACTCCAAGAACTTAAGGCAACCCAATCCCAATTGATCCATGCGGAAAAGATGGCCTCACTCGGCGAACTCACAGCAGGTATCGCCCATGAGATTCAGAATCCCTTGAATTTTGTAAATAATTTTTCAGAGGTGAGTGTGGAGCTGGTGGAGGAGATACGAGAATTAAGACTCAAGACCCAAGACTCAAGACCCAAGACCGAGGAGGATGAGATATTGGAGGATATAAGGCAGAACTTAGAAAAGATTCAGCATCACGGAAAGCGGGCAGATGGTATTGTCAAGGGCATGTTGGCACATAGCCGATCCGATGCCGGAATAAAGGAGCTGACTGATATCAATGCCCTGGCTGATGAGTACCTCAGAATGTCCTTTCATGGTCTTAGGGCAAAGGATAAAAGCTTCAATGCAGACTTTAAAACCGACTTTGATCTCACTCTCCCCAAAGTCAATGTGGTGCCACAGGAGATCAGTAGGGTACTGCTGAATCTGATCAACAATGCATTTCAGGCTTGTGCGGATAGGAACAAAGACCTGGCAGGTTTTGAAAACCTGCCAGGTCTAACGCCAACAGTCACTGTCTCCACCAAAAACCTTGGGGATAAAATCGAGATTTCCGTCAAAGACAACGGTCCAGGTATCCCAGATGCCATCAAGGATAAAATATTCCAGCCCTTTTTTACCACCAAACCTACAGGACAGGGAACTGGCTTGGGATTAAGTCTGAGCTATGATATCGTGAAGGCGCATGGGGGGGAGATTAGTGTGGAATCCCAAGAAGGACTAGGAACCACATTTAATATAAGTTTACCGATTTGACTTTTAAACAATGACTATGCGTACCACCAAAACCTTATTTTCCCTCTTTTTCATTTTCCTGTGGATCTTCTTGCCTAGATTCATCTTGGCCCAGTCCATCTACGAACAGGTTGGAAGGCTTCCTATCACTACTTATACCACTGAGGAGTATGGTGGATATCCATCTGTTTTGGCTTCCATACAGAGTGAGGATGGGCTCATGTATTTTGGAGCAATAGGTGGAATGTATGAATATGACGGGGTTTCTTGGCGTTCTATTTTTAATATCAGGGATTATGTAACCGTAAGAAGTCTGACAAAGGACAGCAAGGGAAGAATTTTTTATGGGGGCGATGATTTTGGCTATCTAGAAGTTGACGAAAACGGTGAAGCTAGAGCAGTTTCACTCTTTCACCTAATTCCTGAGGAACTGAAATCAGGACAAACCATCGTTGAAATTCTATTTTTGAATGAATTTATTCTACTTCGAAGTCCGAATTACCTCATCAGATTGGAATTGGGGGAAGATTTCAGCTTAAAATCCCTAAAATCATGGCAGTCAGAAACACGATTTGGAAAAAGTTTTTTGGTTGGCAATCAAATTTATGTCCGTTATGTTGATCGAGGTTTATTCCTCTTGGAAGGTGAGGAATTAAGATTGATCCCAGGTACAGAAATTTTTTTTGGAAAAGAGGCTGTAGGTATAATGCTTCCCTATCAGGAAAAGAATAGTAACACCATACTTCTTGGTGGTCAGAACATTGGGTTTTACTTTTTGGAAAAAGGTACTTTTTCGAAGTTTCCGACCGAAGTAGACCTATTGATCCAAGAAGGAAATAAACTTTACGATGCAATACCTCATCAGGGGAACTATATTCTCAGCTTCTTAGGAGGGGGAGTAGTGATCATGAATCCCAAAGGGGAAATACTCAAAAGGATAGGATCTGACCAAGGCCTACCCTCCGACGTAGTATATGGGCTTTATTTGGATAAAAACAATGGGCTTTGGGCAACCACTGAGGACGGTATGGCCAGGATAGCCATAGATTCTCCGATTCTTAGTTTTGCAAAAGACTTAGGGATCAATTCAGCAGTACGTTCCATCGAAAAAAAAGGGGAAGAACTCTATTTAGGGACCAATACTGGTTTGATCAAATTTGATGCGGTTGAAAAGGAATTCAAATCAGTCCCGCAAATAGAGAATATAGAAATTATAGGATTGTTGGGTGATGGGGATGATGTAATTGTTCCTGGGAGGAATTTGCATATAATTCGGGATGGGGAAGCCATTCGTTTGGATTTTCCACAAGACGGAAGCCGAGCAGTATCTGCAATTATACCAAAAGACAAGCCCAATATCCTTTTTGTGGGAACCACTTCAGGGCTTCTACTCTACGAAAAGGGCCTTTCCAAGCAATTCCCATGGGAATTACAGGGGAAAGTTCCGGGAATAGGCCCAATCAGCACCTACTTTTTTGAAGGAAAGGATGGAATCATTTATACAGGTGGTCAAGGAAAGCTATATGCACTGGAAATAGAAGTAAAGGGGATGGAATCCATAGGAAATCAGTCCATCAAACATACTGTTTTAGATTCAGAAGCTTCGGATTCTTTTTCCTTAATGGATGCGGAGTTTTATAAGACTTCCCCTCAGGGCATGCAGAAGTATTCACCTGAGGAGGGGAAATTTGTAGCTACGGAGGACTTTAGTTTAATTGAAAAGGATGTTTATGATTTTATGCAGGTCAAATCAGGGATTCTTTGGTATCAATCAATAGATAAAAAGAAGTATATCCTCAAACGGAATGCTGAAGGGAAATTTGTCAAGGACGAAAGACCCAATTCCATAGCTCCGTATTTATCTCAAGTAGATTTTATTGACGAGGACAGCATCCTGTGGTTTGGATCTCCCAAAGGTCTGATCCGCTACGATCCCACAAAAGACAATCAGACCGATAAGGAATTTTTCACCCTGATCCGACGAATCGAAACCAAGACCGATACGATTCCTTTGCCCTTTTACGGTAGAAAAAAGGATGTGCCTGCTGTAAAACGAAAAGAGAATTCCTACCGCTTTGAATTTGCAGCCCCTTATTTTGAGGAGGAGAAGAAAACTAAGTATCAAACCTATCTAGAAGGATTTGATTCTGATTGGGTGGATTGGAATGACAACAAATTCAAGGAGTATACAAACCTGTCACCAGGAGAATACACCTTCAGAGTAAGAGCCATGGCCCATACGGGAAGAATCAGTGAAGAGGCTTCCTATTCTTTTGTGGTCCTCCCACCTTGGTATGCCACCTGGTGGGCTTATCTGCTCTATGCATTATTGATAGGGGGCATCATTACTGCAATAATCAAATGGCGCTCCCATAAACTCCAAGCTGAAAACCGCATCCTGGAAGAGCGGGTGAACGAACGAACGGCTGAATTGGAAAAATCATTGACCGAACTCAAGGCCACCCAGGCCCAACTCATCCAATCCGAAAAGATGGCCTCTCTCGGCGAACTCACCGCCGGGATTGCCCATGAGATTCAAAATCCACTGAATTTTGTGAATAATTTTTCGGATTTAAGCAGCGAACTACTTGATGAAATGAATGAGGAATTGGAAAATGGGGCTATTGAAGAAGCTAAAGCCATCTCATCCGATATCAAACAAAATCTGGAAAAAATAAACTACCACGGCAAGCGTGCCGATGCCATCGTCAAGGGCATGCTGGCGCACAGCCGTAACAATGCCGGTGATAAAGAACCTACGGATATCAATGCCTTAGCAGACGAATTTCTCCGACTTTCATACCACGGGCTGAGAGCCAAAGACAAATCTTTCAATGCAGAGTTTAAAACCGACTTTGATCCCACTCTTCCAAAAGTCAACGTGGTGCCTCAGGATATAGGTCGTGTGCTGCTCAATCTGATTAACAATGCCTTTCAGGCCAGTGCGGATCGGAACAAAGACCTAGCAGGTTTTGAAAACCTGCCAGGTCTAACGCCAACAATCACTGTCTCCACCAAAAACCTTGGAGATAAAATAGAGATTTCTGTCAAAGACAACGGTCCAGGTATCCCAGAATCCATCAAAGACAAAATTTTCCAGCCCTTCTTTACCACCAAGCCCACGGGACAGGGGACAGGATTGGGATTGAGCCTGAGCTATGATATTGTAAAGGCGCATGGGGGAAATATTATTGTGAATTCCGAAGAAGGACTTGGGACTGAATTCACTATTGAACTACCGCATGACAGATAACCCATTCTTAATGAACATCATCCACCCTCTGCCGAAAACGCTTATGAAGAAACCGATCCTATTTATTGCGGCCCTTTTCTTCTCCATTTTAAGCCATGCACAGTCCTATGAAATCGAGGCACTCAAAAAGCAACTCGATACCTACACCAAGCAGGATACAGCCCGTGTCAACCGCCTAAACGAGATATGTATTTCTTTGCCCAGGCTATCGAACGAGGACTTGGAACGATACGGAAATGAAGCCTTGGAACTATCGCAAAAACTGGCTTATCCTCGAGGAGAAGGCTTAGCACTTCTTACACAAGCTAGGTTGTATTATCCTAAAAACAGGTTAGACCTAGTTGAAAGCTTTATCCTTCAGGCTGATACCATCGCCAAGAAAACCAACGATGAATATTTACAGGCATGGGTTTATATGAGGCTGTCTGGATTTTATGGAAACAAAGATACCAGAGAGGGAATTCCTTGGATTTTAAAAGCAGAGGAAATTGCTATAAAACGCAATGATAAGCGACTGCTAGTAATGATTCAAAATGACCTGGCCAGTACCTACTTTGGATTAGGAGATTATGCTACTGCCATGGATTATGCGGTAAATGAATTGGTACTCGCAGAGGAATTGAACGACACAAAGTTCAAGTACTTCGGCATGTCAAATCTAGGAGATGTATACATCATGATAGGGGAATATGATAAAGCCAATGAATACCAACGTCAATTGATTGACCTCCATCAGGAGTTGGGTTTTGGGAACCGGCATTTGGCTGGTCTTTATAATGGTTTGGGTGAGAATTACAGGCTTTCAGATAAACCCGTAGAAGCAATTGAGGCCTATGAAAAGGCTTTAATTTACGCTCCAAACGCTACAGACAGCGTGGTTCCAATCAGTAACATCGCAGACGTATATGTCCGCATGGACAGTCTGCCAAAAGCTTTCCAAAAAGCCTACGAGTCACTATCCATGACAAACAAAATACAAAGGAATTCAATGTATGGTTGGATTTACGGGATTCTGGCACGTGCCCATCTGAAGGAAGGTAACCTGGACAGCGCAGTATATTATGGTGAAGAGGGTTATCGCTGGGGACAGGACTTGGGTATCATGGAAGACCTTCGCGATAATTCTGGGTTACTTGCTGATGCTTATGCCCGCAGGAATGACTTCAAAAATGCCTTTTTATTTTTCCAAAACTACATCAGTTATAGGGACAGTATGGTCAATGACGAAGTCAAAAACAAATCCCTGCTGCTAGAACATAGTTTTGAGTTAGAAAAAAAAGAAGATGAAATCGCCCTGCTGAACGAGCAAAAAAAGCTACAACGGAATTTTCTTTACAGTTCCCTGATTGTGTTGGCGCTAATCCTGATTACAGCATTTCTGTTGCTGCGCAATATCCGCCAAAAACAAAAGGCTAACCGCATTCTGCATAGACAAAAGCAGGAAATTGATGAGAAAGCCAAGGAACTAGCCACCCAAAAAGACATCCTTCAAAAATCATACGACAATGTGGAGCTCTTGGGAGAAATCGGACGGAAGGTAACTTCTTCTCTTTCAGTAGAAAAAATCATCGAAACGGTGTATGATAATGTAAATGGCCTGATGGACGCTTCTATATTTGGGATAGGCATTTACCATGATACAACCAAATCCTTGGATTTCCCCGCTACATATGAAAATGGTCAGCCCTTGCCACCCTATTCTAATGCTATCAGTGACCCGAACCGATTGGCTGCAGTATGTTTTACAACCGGAAAAGAAATCCTTGTTAATGACCTGGAAAAGGATTATTCCCATTTTCTTCAAAAAATACCTAATCCGATCGCAGGTAAAAATCCTGCTTCTCTGATTTATCTGCCTTTGATGTCGAAAGGAAAACTGTTTGGTGTCATTACTGTACAAAGTTTCAACAAATACGCCTTTACAGAATACAATGTCAATATGCTCAGGTCAATTGCTCTTTATACAGCCATTGCTCTGGAAAATGCTGAATCCTTTAATCAGCTGAACGCTACTTTAGATACCCTTAAGGAAGCTCAGGCCCAACTGATCCAGTCCGAAAAAATGGCTTCTTTGGGTGAACTCACTGCAGGGATTGCCCATGAGATCCAAAACCCGTTGAATTTTGTGAATAATTTTTCAGAGGTGAGTGTGGAGTTGATTGAGGAGATCGAAGAGGAAAGAAAAAAGAATCAAGAATCAAGGGACGAGAATTTGATCAGTGAGATACTTAGCGACATCAAAGAAAACCTCTCAAAAATCACTCACCATGGGAGACGGGCAGACTCGATTGTTAAGGGCATGTTGGACCATAGCCGAAACAATACTGGAGAAAAAGTGGCAACTGATATAAATGCTTTGGCGGATGAATATCTCAAGCTAGCCTATCATGGTATGCGGGCAAAGGACAAATCTTTTAATGCAGAGTTTAAAACCGACTTTGATCCCACTCTTCCAAAAGTCAACGTGGTGCCACAGGATATGGGGAGGGTTCTATTGAATCTCATCAATAATGCCTTTCAAGCCTGTGCTATGAAAGACCTGCCAGGTTTCGTTAGCGACGACACAAAAAACCTGGCAGGTCTAAAACCACTGGTTACTGTCTCCACCAAAAACCTTGGGAATAAAATCGAGGTTTCCGTCAAAGACAACGGTACAGGTATCCCAGATGCCATCAAGGACAAAATCTTCCAGCCTTTCTTCACTACTAAACCAACAGGGAAGGGAACAGGATTGGGCTTGAGTCTGAGCTATGATATCGTGAAAGCACATGGGGGAGAGATAAATGTTCAAAGTGTTATTGAAAAGGGAACAACTTTTAATATCACATTGCCATTATAGTCTGTAATCTTATTCTGGGTCAATACAAATTGGAGAAATTTAAACCTTAACGCTTACATGATCTAGTGATGCAAATCTCATTCATCTGATCACGTAAATACGAATATCTACCAGGTCCAATTTCTTTGGGAAGAAATCCCATGGCTTGGGACAATTAATATCCTGAATGGTCACAAACCCTAAATAAGTAACCTGATTACTTTGTAATTTAATGTGTTCCCTGAGAATTTCATTGGATTTCTCAATGATTTCAAAGGAAGACAAAAGCAGGAAATGTTTGCTAAACGGGTTTATTAGCTTGTTTATCAAAGTACACCTCAATGAAAGCCAAACATGTGCACTAACAAGCTTGGTGTTGTTTTATTTATAATATCCGTCCAGGAAAAAAGTATGAAATTTTTAATCGTAGATGATGAAAGAGATGTTGAAATGCTGTTTAGACAACAGCTCAGGAAAGAAATCAAGAACGGCTTGATCGAAGTTGAATTTGCGTTTTCAGGGAATGAGGCACTGGAGTTTTTAAGAAGCCATCATCCTCCCGAAATCATGTATATTTTCTCCGATATCAACATGCCTGGCATGACTGGCCTAGAATTATTGGATACTGTAAAAAAAGAGTTTCCCGAGATTTCCGTAAGTATGATCTCAGCCTATGGAGACAGCGAAAATCATGATAGGGCCATCAATGGAGGCGCAAAGGGTTTTTTTATCAAACCGATTGATTTTGATGTACTTAAAGCTGAAATGCATCAAATACTGACCGGCTCTAAATAGAGAAATCCACATCGGTATTGGCTAACAAAGTCAATAATAGCTCGCAAATTCCCAGACTTGCGACAATTACTTTTATAATGGTCCACCGGTTTTCAGCAAAACACATCATGAAAACAATTAACAAATTAAGGGAAACTGATGCCGTAATAATTTATCGGAAATATTGGGAAAGTTATTCCAAAGGAGACCTTGAAAAATTCGCCTCCACACTGGATGAAAACTTCGAAATGATAGGTACTTCAGAATCTGAGCAATGCCATGGCAAAGTTGCTGGAATAGAATTTCTCAAAGGACAAATCGATGAAATAGTCGGCAAGGTTGACATGCGAAACAGACAAATCCAGACCATCTGTCTGGATCCATTGGTCCTGATCAATGAGGCCTGTGACCTCTATGTTCTGGCCGGATCTGACTTCTCTGGCAAAAGAAAGGATTGGAACTTCTATTCGAAAATCAGGATATCTACCCTTTTGAGAGAAACCATCTCAGGATGGAAGGTGGTGCATCAGCATGGCTCAGTTCCTGATCTGCGCGTGGGAGAAGGTGAAACCTTAGGTATCGAGAAAATAAGCAAGGAAAACCTAGAACTCAGGGATGCAGTCAAACGGCGGACTGCTGAATTGGAACATAAAAACCGGGAACTGGCTCTGGAAGCGACACTTGAAAAAGTCCGTACAGTAGCCATGGGCATGAAAAAACCGGAAGACATGCTGGATGTCTGCCGGAAAATAGCGGGTCAATTGCAGGATTTCGGAATCAGTAATATCCGAAATGTGCAGACGGTAATCATTGACGAAAAAACAGGAAAATACCTTTGCTATCAATACTTCCCTGCCTATGACCAATGCACGGTGGAAGATACGGATTACCATAAAAGCCCAGTAGAACACGAAATGGTCAAGCAGATGCTGGCCTCCCGAGATGGCCATTTTATCGGTAATCTCATCGGAGAGGAGCTGGAATCATTTTGCACACACCGAAAAGAAGTGAATCAGTTTTCAGACCCACTTTTAGATAAGGCTTTAGAAGTAGGGTTCTGCTTCCTTTCTATTGGAGAGGGTGGACTGGGACTATCACTTTACAAGAGATTGAAGCCGGAGGTATTGAGCTTTTTTAAGCGGTTTCACCAAGTGTTTTCCCTGGCATTCCAAAAATTTCAAGATATACAAAAAGCAGAATTACAAGCATTAGAGGCCAAAAAACAAGCGTCATTAGATCGTGTGCGAAGCGAAATTTCATCCATGCGGCATGCAGATGATCTTCACAGAATCACTCCCCTGATATTCAATGAGCTGAATTCCCTTGGAATTCCGTTTATCCGATGCGGCATTTTTATCGTGCAGGAAAA
Organism: Fontibacter flavus; assembly: GCF_042432905.1. Classification (NCBI taxonomy): domain Bacteria; kingdom Pseudomonadati; phylum Bacteroidota; class Cytophagia; order Cytophagales; family Cyclobacteriaceae; genus Fontibacter; species Fontibacter flavus. The sequence goes on from NZ_JBHLWI010000046.1 coordinate 40,087, forward strand.
GGAACAAAAAGTGGAAATCTATCTTTCTACACCTGAAGGAAAATCCTTGGCCGTGATGAAACTTCCTTTTGATGCAAACCAGATGACTGCACAGTCCATTGAAGCTTGGAGAAAAGGAGAGATATTTATCCAATATTGGAATCAACGTGACTTTGTGAAATGGGGTAAATCCCTTCAAAAACAAGGTTATATCAAGGATCTGAAAACCTACCAAGGAACGAAGAAAGCACCTGAATCGCTGAACTTACACTTTGTCCCTTTTACCCAAGGATTGCTTTACGTGGGTTCAGCGGGAAACCTGACTGAGGAGCAGATCGGATTGATCAAAGCTTTAACCAAATCTTTTGATATTGCTTTTGCCAGATATGAGGATTTCGTCAAACTTGAGCAGGCAAAAATCGAGGTAGAGAAGGCCATGACTGAACTCAAATCGACTCAGTCCCAACTTATACAACGGGAGAAACTAGCCTCTTTAGGCCAACTGACAGCTGGCATTGCACATGAGATCAAAAATCCCCTGAATTTTGTAAATAACTTCTCTGAGGTCTCCATTGAGATGATAGATGAATCTCTAAAGGAAATTGAAAAACCTAAGGAAAGAGATGAAACTTTGATCAGGGAAGCCCTGAAAGAAATCAAATCCAACCTTGTAAAGGTGTTGGAGCATGGTACGCGGGCCAACAATATTGTATCCTCCATGTTACAGCATTCCCGAGGTGGATCAGGTAAAATGGAACTTACCGGCCTAAATGCTTTGGTCAGGGAATATGTAGACTTAAGTTATCATGGCATGAGGGCCGGAAAAAATCCTATTAAGGTGGAACTCTTATTTGATCTAGACGACAGAATCGGAGAAATAGAACTGATCGGGGAAGACTTTTCGAGGGCGGTGATCAATCTCTGTAATAACGCATTTGATGCGATGCGAGAGAAGGTTTTAAAGACACAAGATACAAAACACAAGAAGCAAGATGAAGACGCTGATATTGTTCAGTACAATCCAAAATTGCAGGTGTCCACAATTCTTGAAAAAGATCAGGTTCGGATATATTTTAAAGATAATGGCACTGGCATCCCAGAAGAGATCAAAGATAAAGTCCTGCAACCATTCTTTACTACCAAAAAAGGGACAGAGGGAACAGGGCTAGGCTTAAGCATCACCAATGATATTGTGAAGGCCCATGGGGGGGAACTTACCATCGACAACAAGGCTGATGAGGGAGCAACATTTATCATTAGCCTTCCTAAATCATAAAAAAGCAGTTTTGCTGAAATTAATTTTCTTCAAGTATCTCCTGTTATTCTTCACCACCAAGCTTTGCTACAGTGGAATAAAAATGAAATAAGCTTGTACCCATTTTTAATTTTCAATTATTTTGAATATAAAAAATAATAAACGGTAAAATCCTTAACTTTAAAAATAAATTTTTATCAAGCCATGAAAACACAAAAACCATTTAACCATTTCAAAGGTATTATTTATGGTATCAGCAGCGATGGAAGAATAACTAGGGGACAATTCGAAGAAATGAAACTTTGGTGCCAGGCCCATCAAGGGCTCTGTCAAGAGTCCCCATTTAAGGAGTTCTTTGAAGAAATAAAATCCATTCTTGGTGTGGGTATCATGACATCTGAGGAAATAGATGAAATGAAGGCTATTCTCGAAAAATATGAATCTCAGCTTAGTGATTCTCAAAGTGCGGAAGCCAGAATTCAGATACTACAGGGGATTTGTTATGGCATCCTGGCCGATGAGCAGGTCAATAAATATGAAATTTATGTCTTAAAAAAGTGGCTGGAAGAAAATAAGTCAATGCTCGATCAATACCCTTTTAAAGAAATGCATGCTTTACTTACTGATGTAATGGAGGATGGCCAGGTAGATATCAAAGAAGAAAAGGAGCTTAAAAATTACTTTTTGGAAATATTGAAAATGGAAGTATAGTAAAGTCTATCCAATGACTTTAGACAAATAAACCATCGCAATAAACCTTTGATTGTTTTCTATTTGTTAAAAAATGTTTTTAAACTCTCCGGATACTCCTCATCAGGTCTTCCTTGTACATTTTGCTGATCGGAATGACCTTCCGGTTGATTTCCAAATGGGAGTCTGCCACAGCATCAAGCTTTTTGATATTGACAACATAAGATCTGTGCACGCGTAGGAAGTCCTTACTTTCCATTTTTTGACAAAATGAATTTAAAGGACAGACAATCAAATACTTTTGATTTACAGTAACAATATTGCAATAGTTTCTCTCTGCTTCGATATAAAGGATATCATCGAGCATCAATTTGATCAATTTGCCATTATTTCGGATAAAAATCCTATCATCCAGACATTCTGTCAAGGCATCGGATTCATGGCCTCCTTTATTTTCATTGGGAATTTTCTCTACAACTAGTGCGATGGTTCTTTCGAGATTAAGTTTAGTAAATGGCTTGGAAATAAAGGCATAAGGATGTGTTTCCTTTGCCTTTTGAAAAGAAACATCATCTGAATTTGCTGTTAAATAAATCAGGGGTATATCTGCTTTATTTTGGATTTGCTTGGCAGCTTCAATTCCATTCAGTTTCCCTTTCAGCTGAATGTCCATCAAAATGATATCAGGATGATTATCGAGGGCATGTTTGATCGCATCCTCTCCTCTAGATTCAATTCCTGTGACCTCATATCCCAATTTTGAAAGCTGAAGCGATATGTTTGCCGCAATGATCATATCATCTTCCACAATCAATATTTTTATCTTTCCTTTCATGCTGCTTTTTCAATTTGAAATTCAAAAAAAACTTCTGTCCCAACTTGGGTGCTCAAGGTCATCTTGCCGTCAAGTTGTTGGGTCAACAAACCGACGAGTTGGGTGCCAAATCCTGTCCCTTTGACTTGGGAATCCTTATCTATCCCCACTCCATCATCGGCTACACTTAAATACAAATGGGAATTTTCCTCTTTCAGGTTTATCCTGATCTTTCCTTTTCGATTATGAGGGAAAGCATATTTCAGGGAATTTGTCATGATTTCATTCACAATCAACCCAATCGGAATAGCCCTGTCCACGTTCAATTGAAATGGTGCCATGTTGCATTCCAATGAAATACGGTCTGCTGCATCAAATGAATCAATAATATACCTACCAAGATTTTCAAAGTAATTTTTCATCTCAATTGCCGATAGGTTTTCACCCTGATATAAATTTTGATGGATGATCCCCATACTCTGAACCCGGTTTTGACTTTCCTGCATAATCTCCCGAAGCTCCTCATTATCCACCTGTGCCGTCTGCAAAGCAAGTAAGCTGGAAATGGTCTCCAGGTTGTTTTTGACTCGGTGATGGATTTCTTTCAACAAAAACTCCTTTTCCTTATTCTGTTTCTCCAACAACAAGCTATACTTCTTTCTACGCATAAAAACCCTAAACAGGAAAAAGAGAAAAAACACCATCAGACCAGTCAGCAACAGGGTGAAAATTTGTATGATTTCCTGTTGCTTGAGTTTCTCGTTCTGTAGAGAAATTGTACTCTCCTTTTGATGGACATCCATTTCAGTCTGCAGTTGCGCGATCCTTTGATCGGCTTCTGCATTGAAAACTTTCTGATTCAGCTCATTGTATGTCTTGAAGGCCCTCAAAGACTCCGATATCTTGCCTGTTCCTTCAAAAGCATGGCTGAGATCCTGATAAACTAGGCTCAAGTAATACATATCCCCAAAATCCTCAGCTGCGGTCCGGATACTCCTTTCTAAATATAAAATCGCATCATCATACTCTCCTTCTTGATTCTTCAATCTTCCTAGCGAATGCAAGGACCTGATCACCATAAAATCATTTTGCAAAAGTTCAGCATATTTTAGCGCTTCTTTTCCTGATTGCTCCCCATTTCTAAAGTCTCCTATCTTACTATACAATTCTGTCAGGGCGATATAGGTATCACTAAGGTTATTATAAAAGCCATATTTGTTCCCTATTTCAGATGATCTTTGAAAATATGGCAATGCCTCATCATATTGCCCAAGCGCCATCAAATTATTGCCTAGGACATGGAGCGTAAAGTCATAATCCAAATCCCTTATTCCCCTTTCTTCAAAAAGCGTTATTGACTTTTGTCCATATTCTACCCCCATTATATATTTACCCTGCTTCCAAAAAATATTACTGATGTCCGAGTAGGCCATCGCCATCGCTTTTTTATCTCCATACTTTTCTCCAAGTTGCAGTGTTTGAGTCGCAAACTCAAATGCTTTCCCTAATTCTCCTCTCCTCTCATACACATAGCCCAAATTGGTTAAAAGTAGCCAGGTTTCCACTTCCGGTAATTTTTGAAGGGCACTCCTCAGCTCCAATTCTGCATGGTCCAGATCTTCCAACCGTAGTAAAATCGCACCCTTGGAAACCTGCATCTTACCTTCCCAAAATTCATTTTTCGCTTCCCTTACCTCCTTCAGGCCTTTGTTAATGATTTCCAGAGATTTTTGCAGATTTCTTGTATGATAGTAGTAACCCAGGTCATTGATGACCCTAAAACGCAAAGTATCAATCTTGATTTCTTCTAAGAAACCTTCAAGAAGCGATAGGTATTCCTCTCCAAAATCATCTGTTTCTTCGAAAACCCCCAAATATTTCCACTCTCCATCTTTGTTTAAAATTTGAGCATGAAGATGAAATGGAATTAAAAATATCGAAAGGAACAAAAACTTCTTCATATACTAAAGATAAAACAAAAAGGCGTTGAAAATCAATTATTTATGATATTTGATCCAAAAGGGTAAGAAAAATGCCACCTAGGGACATAAGGAAGGATAGTTCGTCCAAAAACATTCGGGAAGTCAATCCAAAATTTTGAGATTGTTATATATTTCTCCACTAGTTACATTAAGATCATAGTAAGAATATATCAGTAACCCTATTTGAACACAATGCAGATTAGTTGATTAGAATTGGGCGGAGGCAATCAGGAAATCTCTTCTGCCAAAGCCCATTTTTTTCAACCTGTAAGTAAGGTAATGACTATAAATAAAAAATGTTATGAATCCATGTGCTCTCCTTTTCTAAATTTTAAATGATAACCACCAAATAATATGACAGAAACCATCGGATATCTTCTTTCTATTGATCTCAACTATATTATAATTGGTTTGATCCTGTTTTTCTTTAGCTTAGAGCAGCTACTTAAAACCCAGTTTACATTCAAAAACAGAGGTAAACACCTATGGCAGAGCTTCTTGTTTCAAGCTGTCTTTTTTATAATGAATATTTTTTGGGCAGTAGTGTTTGTCTTCAGCGTCGAATGGCTTAATTTCTATGAAATTGGGCTGTTTTTTATGATTGAATTTCCTTTTTGGTTAAGGTTGATAATTGGAATTGCTGTTCTTGACCTGACTGCTTATTGGTTTCATCGCTTGTCCCATCTTGTCCCGGCAATCTGGCGATTTCATAGCGTGCACCATAGTGATACGAGTATGGACTCATCCACCTATTTTAGAGCACATCCCATAGAGGTATTTCTTTGGTTCGGTAGTGCTACAATACTGACAGCAGCTATTTTTGGACTTGACCTGTTGGTAATTGGCCTATACTTTCTCATCCTTACCCTTTTCCAGATTTTCGGACATACCAACCTCAGGTTTCCTCCTTGGCTAGACAATACTTTGGGCTTGTTGTTCACGACACCCAACATTCACAAAATCCATCACGATCAGGACCAATATTATACCGATTCCAACTATGCAGATATTTTTATCATTTGGGACAGGATTTTCGGAACGTATAAATTCAAGCCTGTTGATAAAGTCAAATTCGGTTTGGAGGAATTTGATGAACCGAGAAAACAGACTTTCTGGTATTTGATCAGAAGTCCATTTTTAAAAGAATGAGATTATGAATCTTTTTTAAATCAATCACGGATAGGCTGTTTAACAAAAAATAGTCATATACGATTCTGGACTGACATTGCAGATAACATGACAAAACAAGTGTTTTTTGGGAAGTTTATCATGGCTTTTGGGTAGGAATCACTTTCATTCGTCCCAAATTGATTTTTTTCGAAGTGAATATTTGAGAAGGGGCTGTCCGAAAAGGGCAGCCTTTTTTATGCTGCAATTTTTTGATTTTGAAAATCTAAAGTCATGATTGGGGATTTTTGATTAGATTTTTTCCTTGACACGTATAATACTGGTCGACTAAT